>JAEEGY010000090.1 GCA_016280565.1 Fretibacterium sp. | reverse complement strand
GCGAGTCAAAGTGGAGGAAGTGTTGTCTTATGCGGAGGACTCTCTCATCCATCAAGGACCAGCTTGTTTCCTACAAGGGGCAGTTAGTCCGCTGCCGTACCTCCAAGGGGCGTAATCGTTTCGAGGAGACGGAGGGCGTTGTCCTGGATGTGTACCCAAAGCTCTTCACGATGTACGACAATCTGCGGTCCAGCACCGTGTCGTTTAGTTACGCGGAGCTGCTCACTCGCGATGTGGAACTTGAGGTCGTCAATTAGTTTCGCTAACTGCCAAATTTTGCGGCGATCCCCCGGCTCCTGGCCGGGGGATCGTTGTGTTTTATGGGAGGACGTTCTCCTATTCCTTCTGGATCAGCCGCTCAAGGAACGGAGGCAGGACAAAGGCGGCGCGGTGGATGGCGTTGGTGTACCAGCGCGTTCCGCTGACCTCGCGCAGGGGACAGGCCGGGTCCTCCGCCAGGGAGGCCACGCCGTAGGTCCACATCCCCGACGGGTAGGTCGGCACCACTCCCCAACACACCTTCACGATGGGGAAGACCTTCCGCATCTGGGAGACGGCCTGGAGCATCAATTCCGTGTCCGTAAAGGGAGACTCCGTCAGTTCCATCATCATCCCATTGGGGTTCATGACCTTCCTCACGTCCGCGTAGAACGGGGACTGGAAGAGCCCCGCAGCAAAGTCCACCGGGTCGGTGCTGTCCACGATCACCACGTCAAAACGGTCCGGAGTGGTGCGAATAAATTCCAATGCGTCCTGGCATCGCACATCGGCCCGAGGGGCATCAAGGGCGCAGCCGGCGAAGGGCAGCCATTCTTTTGAGGACGCGATGACGCGCTCGTCGATGTCGATGAGCGTGCAGCGTTCAACCTCTTCATGCCGCAGCACCTCGCGCAAAATGGCCCCGTCGCCTCCCCCCACGATGAGGACGCGCTTCGGCGCCGGGTGGGCGCAGAGTGGAACGTGGGCCATCATCTCGGAGTAGCAGAACTCGTCCCGTTCCGTGAGCTGGAAAGCCCCGTCCAGCATCAGCGTCCGGCCGTACTCCGGCGTGTCCACGATGAGGATGTCCTGATACTTTGTGCGCTCCCGGTGGAGAACGTCCGTCACCTTCAAAGAGAGGCGAAGCCCTTCGCTGCTCTCCTCCGTCAGCCACAGCTCATTGAAGCGCTTTTCACGTGTTACGGGAGATTGATTATCATTATCCTGCATGATCGTTACGTCCTAAATCTGCGTCTCGCGGCGACGCCTGATTAGATGGCGGAGGCGTGTGGGGATCGAACCCACCAGAGACGGCGAAAACCACCTCTCACCGGGTTTGAAGCCCGGGCCCGTCACCAGACGAATCTCACCTCCGTCCGGTATTATACTTGCTTGCCGCGAAAAAGTCCACAAACGTCCCTGATTTTGGCCCTCATATCCCCACGGGGCATGGCCTCCCACTTATGATAAAGTGGACGCCGAGAGGGCTCCGGGTGGCCTCCGGGAGGTGCCCCGCCTGCTTCGACAGGCAGGGAGGCCTTAGTGTCGGCCGGCGACAAACGGGCGCATCCTTGCGCCGTCGCCGGCACTAACGCTTCCTGCGTGTCGCGAGCGGCGAATCAGCCGCGCGGCGAGAGCGCTTAAATGTGGCTGCGCCCGCTTGCGAGCGACCGACACGGCCGACTTGCCGGACGCCGCGACGCTGTTGCGCCGCGTGAGGCTGGCCGTCAAAGAGGGAGGCCGCGGCTTGATTTGAATGTGGCGTGAGGGAAAAAACCGGAGCGCAGCCGGGGGATACTTCTCCGGACTGCGCCCCTCCTGCAAGTGCCTTACCGCTTACGGGCGGCGGCTGCGGGTTCGCGGAAAACAACGATCACCCAGCGGCCAAACTTCAGATAGAACTTGAAGTCAAGGCAACGAAGCCACTTTAGCATTCAGGTTTCCTCCTTTCTTACAGGAGTACCCGCCCCGCAAAAGACGGGCTTTCACCGGGATTTTACCCAGCGAAATCTTGACGCCCGGACAGGACTTGCGGTCCCTGAAAATGCTGCGGCTATGCAGTGAGGACATTTTAACACAAAAATCCTCCTCTTTTAACTTTTCAGCGTTTGCGGGCACTGAAAAAAGAGGAGGAAACCTGAATGCTTAGTGTCATTATACCACATCTTCCCCTTTTGTCATCTCAGCGTTCGCGTCACTGAGAAAGGGGAGAGACCTTACTTACATGATGACATTATCATACCACACCGCCCGCCCTTTGCAGAGCGTCCCACGCTTCCCTGCGACATACCCACAGGGCACAGGCAGCCGGCCGGGTCAACGCCGCGCAATATGATAAAATAACCGACAGGAGGGGCTCCGGGTGGGGGTACAGGGGCTCACCGCCAAGGGGAGATCTTCCCTGTGGAATCGAGGTGAAACGATGCGGAAACGCAAAGGCACCGAGAAGACGCAGTGGCAAGACATCCTTCGCGGGATACAGTATCTTGCCACTGCCTTCTATTGGATCGTGAAGCTATTCCGTGAACTTGCGGGTTAGCTGAACTTCCAAGAAAAACCGGAGATTGCGCAATAATCTCCAATGGGGTCCAGCGCCCTCTCACGTGCCCTCATGGTACGGGCTGACCTCATTATATCACATCCGCCTCCCCCCCATTGCTGCACAAACGTCATGGCCGCCTCTTCGACCCCAAAACTGCATAAACGTCACTTAAAACGCATGGCCTCCGGGAAGCGTCCCACGCTTCCCTTCGACACGGCCGACCGAGCCAACGCCGCCCCCCTTCCAGGGGTGCGTTAGCT
>JAEEGY010000089.1 GCA_016280565.1 Fretibacterium sp. | reverse complement strand
GAGCCGGACGATCTCGACGGAGGTCTTTTTCAGGCCGTTTGACACCGCGTCCAGGACCTTCGGGTTTTCAAGCTCGACGATGCCCACGTCCATATACTTATCCATAAGCGCGGAGAGCACCTCCCGGCAATCCTGGGAATACTTCTGGAGATAGTTCTGCTTCTTCACGTACTCCACGCGCTGCCGCCTCGTCAGTGGCTTTTGGTCGTAGGCCACGTGGATAATGAGGTCGAAATCGTCCAGGTTCCCTGTCGAAGGGCCGAACTCCTCCCGCAGCGCGTCAAGGAACACGCCCTGCCCCACCAACTCGTCAAGAAGCGCCTGTTTGCGCTCCGCCTCGTCCCAGCGGGTGAGAAAATCATGCAGCGTTGCGTAGTGCCCCAAAAGGTTCTTTCGGCTGTAGTCCCGGATATCCAGCGTCGTGAGTTTCCCCGTCTGCGGGTCGTAGTAGCGCACGACCTCATTGACGACCGTCACGTCAACGCCGTTTACGTGGTATTTCCTCACTTTATCGGGCTTATCCCCGCCGGGATCGGGGCGCGGAGGCTTGTCCTTCTCCCCGCCCTTTGGGTTCTTTTGCGGCTCCGGGTCATCGTCGCCAAGGGGTTCCCCGTCAAAGGCCGGGTCGGCAAAGAGGCGGCACACCCCGCGGAAGTCCATGATGGTGAAATACTCCTTGCCACCCCTGGGATAAAGCCTCGTTCCGCGCCCAATGATCTGCTTGAACTTCGTCATGGAGTTGATGACGCTGTCCAGCACGATCAGCTTCACCGTGGGGGCGTCCACCCCTGTCGTCAGCAGTTCCGATGTGGTGACGATCGTGGGGTAGGGCTGCTGCGGGTCGATGAAGTTGTCGAGCTGCCTCTTTCCCTCCTGGTCGTCCCCGGTGATGCGCATGACGTAGCGGGGATCCCTGGCCATGAGATCGGAGTTTGCGTTTGCCAGCGCCTCCCTCATGCGCTCCGCGTGGTCGATGTCCACGCAGAAAATGATGGCCTTGCTGTCGCGCCCGTTCTTCTTCATCCAGTCCGTGATGTGTTCCGCCACGGCCTCTATCCGCTCGTCAATGATGAGTTTACGGTCAAAGTCATTGCCAAAATACTCCGTGTCCTCGATGACGTTCCCGTTAAGGTCCATCTGCCCGGCCTGGGGCCTCCAGCCCATCAGGTCCTTGTCGAGCCCAACGCGGATGACCTTGTAGGGGGCCAGAAAGCCGTCTTCAATGCCCTGCTTCAAACTGTAAGTGTAGATGGGATCGCCAAAGTAGGCTCTGGTGCTCACGTCCTCCGTCTCCTTGGGCGTGGCCGTCATGCCGATATGGACGGCGGGGCTGAAGTATTCGAGGATGGAGCGCCACTGGGAGTCCTCCGCCGCGCTCCCCCGGTGGCACTCGTCCACGATGACGAGGTCAAAGAAGTCCGGCTTGAAATCCATGTAGGGCTTAAAAGTTTCGTCCTTGTCTCCCGTAAGCTGCTGATAGAGGCACATATACACCTCATAGGAGCTGTCCAGGCTGCCGTGCTGCACCTTGACCATGACGTTGGCAAGGGGGCTGAAATCCCGCTGCATGGTCTGGTCGATGAGGATATTGCGGTCGGCGAGGTAGAGCACCCGCCGCACGGCCCCGGCCTGCCGGAGACGCCAGACGATTTGAAAGGCGGTGAAGGTCTTTCCCGTCCCCGTCGCCATGACGAGGAGCAGGCGTTTCTCTCCACGGGCCACGGCCTCCACCGCCGCGTCCACAGCACGGCGCTGATAATAGCGTGGTTCTTTTCGGGTAAGGTCATTGAAGTGATAGGGCTGGGAGATGACCTTCTCCTCCTCCGGCGTCAGGCCCTTCGCGGCCAGATACCGCGCCCAAAGGGTGTCCTCCTGAGGAAAATCCGCCATATCAAGAGGGGTTATCTTCCCCGTCAGCAGGTCGTGCTCAAGGAACCCGCTGCCGTTGGTGGAGTAGGCGAAGGGAGCGCCCAGGGCCCTGGCGTAGCCTTCCGCCTGCTGCAGCCCGTCGCCCACGCGATGCTGGGAATCCTTCGCCTCGATCACCGCGAGAGGGAAATCGTTGCCCCGGCGCGTCAGAAGATAGTCCGCGCGTTTCCTTTTCCCCCGGCTCACGCGCTTTCCCTGCACGATGACCTGCCCGTCGGTGAAGGCATACTCCGGGCGTATCTGCCCGCCCTTCCAGCCCGCGGCGTCCAACGCCGGGTTGATGAGTTTCATCCTCACGTCTTCCTCGTTCATCCTTCGCGCCCCCCTTCTGTAAAAATGTCTGCCGTCTTTCTTATATTATAGAGGATAAATATAAGACCGGCCCTGTTCGGAGCCGGTCTCCCGATTGGCTTTGGGCCTGGCGGCGGTCGTCCCCGCCCCGCTGGGACGGGCTATGCCCCGCAGTCGTAAACAAAGGCCGGCGGGATGTTGAGGGGGACGAACTTCGTCCGGATGTCGGAGAAGCGCGCGGCCAGCTTGGGTTTCATGATCGAGGAGTACTGGTAGGCCACAAAACGCCCGCCCGGCTTCAGCGCGTTCTGGACAGCGTTCAGGATGTTCTCAGAGACTTCCTGGGGCAGCACCGTGAACGGCAGGCTGGAGATCACAAAGTCCAG
>JAEEGY010000088.1 GCA_016280565.1 Fretibacterium sp. | reverse complement strand
GGTAGTCGATCACGACGCGGGGCGTCCTCTGCGCCCCACAAGCCGGATGAAGCCCCATCGCCGGACAGAACAGCGCGGCCAGCAGGAGCCACAGCCCTGCCCTCCATGCAGCAGCCTTTACCTTCAATTCTATATACATCAGTATCTGCCCTCTTTCCTAACTTAGTGAGACCATTGTAATATTATATCTGACATTACGTTTTATAGGGGGCTTTGTGATGGAGATCAAGACGTATGACGGCAGCATGGGCGAGTGGCAGGGCGACGCGGCCCTGCTCCTTCTGCGCGAGGAGGACTGCGGGGCACTGTCGGACCTGCCGTATGCGGAAACGGTCCGGCAGCTGGCGGAGCGACAGGACTTCAAGGGCAGGAAGGGATCGTCCCTGCGCGTCCCGGTGTTCGAGGGCGGCGTCAAAAACCTCTACCTCGTGGGGCTGGGCAAGGCGGAGGCGTGCAGCGCGGCGAGCGTGCGCGACACCCTGGCCTGGGGGCTGCGCATGGCCGGACGCCAGCACAACGGGTCCGTCCTCGTCCCCATGGCCCATCTGAAGGACGTCTTCAATACGGATAGCGGACCTTCTGCCTCCGCCGTTCTGGGTGAGGCGGCGGGCCTCTGCGGCTACGTCTTTGACAAATATAAGGAAAAGAAAGAGGGCGAGTACACGCCCTTTGCGCTGAAGGAGGTCTTTGCGCCCGGCCTGATGCCGGAGGAGGCACGGCGGGGACAGACCTTCGCGGCGGCACAGGTCGCGGCGCGGGCCCTGGCCAACGAACCGGGCTGTTCCGTCAGCCCCGCGGGCCTGGCGGAACACGCCGGGGCCATGGCGAACGAACGGGGCCTGACCTGCGAGGTGTGGGACGAGGAGCGGCTGAAGCAGGAGCGCATGGGGGCGCTGCTGGCTGTGGGGAGCGGCTCGGCCAATCCCCCGCGCCTGATCCACCTGACCTATAAGCCCAAAGGAACGGCAAAGAGGAAGATCGTCCTTGTGGGCAAGGGCATCACCTTCGACAGCGGCGGTCTGGACATCAAGCCCTCGAACTTCATGACCACCATGAAGGGCGACAAGTCCGGCGCCTGCGCGGTGATGGGGGTGCTGCGGGGCACGGCGGAGCTGGGGCTGGACGTGGAGGTCCACGGCCTGCTGGCCGCAGCGGAGAATATGCCCTCCGGCTCGTCCTACCGGCCTGACGACATCGTACGCGCCCGGAACGGCAAGACCATCGAGATCGAGAACACGGACGCGGAGGGCCGGCTGGTGCTGGCGGACGCCCTTTGCCTGGCCAGCGAGCTGAAGCCCGACGCCATCATCGACCTGGCGACCCTGACGGGGGCCTGCGCCGTGGCGCTGGGCAAGTGGCGGGCCGGCCTCTTCTCGCGGGACGATGCCCTGGCGGACGCGCTGCTGGCCGCCTCCCGGCGGAGGGGCGAGGCCTTCTGGAGGATGCCGGCGGAGGACGAGCACATCGAGGAGACCCTGAAGTCCCCCTTTGCCGACATGGTGAACTCCGGCCCGCGCTACGGCGGGGCGATCTTCGCGGCGATCTTCCTCTCCCGCTTTGTGGAGAAGGACATCCCCTGGGCGCACCTGGACATCGCGGGCGTGGACTTCATGGACAAGGAATGGGGCGTCTACTCCAAAGGGGCCAGCGGCTTCGGCGTCCGCACCTGCCTGGACTATCTGGCCCAATAAACGGGCGCCGCCGTCTCTAACTTGTAATTATTCAAAAATCTGATAATATTTCAAATATGGAGACAAGAACGATGGAGGTCTCAGGGGAGGGGTGTCCCCCCCCTGAGCTTAAAACGACAGGCGGTTCAGAGGGGGCAGGTCCCTCTGAGCTTAAGATGGGCGGCGCCATCGATGCCTTCATAGAATATGTGCAGCATCGTTCCCCCTCGGACCACACCTCCATCAGCTACGCCTCCGACCTGCGGCAGTTTGCGGATTACCTTGAGGCCCAGGGGATCGGCGACGTGGGCCGGGTGGATACGCCGGTTTTGCGTGCCTATTTGCGTACTCTCTCCGGTTGGAGCTTCGCAAAGGCGACGGTGGCGCGCAAGCTGTCCTCGCTGCGGAGTTTTTTTGCTTTCCTCAAAAAGCGCGGCCTTCGGGAGGACGACCCCGCCCGCAACCTTCAGGGGCCCGGCGCGCGGCGGCATCTGCCCCGCGCCCTGTCCGAGGAGGCGGTGGGCCGCCTCTTTGAGGCCGCGGAGGCCGGGACCGAGGAAACTACGCGCGTGAGGGACACGGCGGTTTTGGAGCTGCTCTACGGCTGCGGGCTCCGCATATCGGAGCTGGCGGGCCTGCGGTGGCAGGACGTGGACCTTGACGAGCGGTGGCTCATCATCCTGGGCAAGGGGAACAAGGAGCGCCGCGTCCCCTTTGGAAACTGCGCCAGGCGCTCTCTGCTGACCCTTCGGGAAAAGGGGCCGGTTGGGGAATATGTCTTCGCCGGCCGAAAGGGGAACCCATTGACGGTGCGCACGGTCCATCGTATCGTGACGGGCCTGGCGGCCCAGGCGGGGTTGGAGGGCGTGACGCCCCACACCCTGCGCCACAGCTGTGCGACGCACCTTCTGGAACACGGGGCGTCGCTGAAGTTTGTCCAGGAGTTTTTGGGCCACGAGAGCCTGGCCACCACGCAAATCTATCTCACCGTCAGCGCCTCGTGGATGAAGGAAAGCTACGCCGCGGCTCATCCAAGAGCAAATGTTGAGTGAGACACTATAATGCGTTTCTGGGGGTGTGGGGGGACGTCGGCCAGACGAGCCAGCTTACGCGGCCCTGAAGGGGACGCGGCGTTGGCTTGGTCGGCTGTGTCGGAACAGAACGCGGGGCGTTCTGTGGAGGCCCCCACGTTAAATCTGAGGCCGCCCATCCAAGGGCGAATGTTGAATAGATATTTTTGGAAAGGGAGATCTATTTGTTCTCATTAAATAGAGAAGGTCCAGAGGGAGGGTCCCCCCTGACGTTCCACGGGACGACCATCGTGTGCGTCCGCTCCGGCGAACGGGTGGCCATGGCCGGCGACGGCCAGGTGACGCTGGGGAGCCAGATCGTCAAATCGGGGGCCCGGAAGGTACGTCCCCTGCTGGGGGGCAAGGTCCTGACGGGCTTTGCCGGCAGCACGGCCGACGCCATGACGCTTTTGGAGCGTTTTGAGAACTGCCTGGAGCAGGAGAAGGGCGACCTGATGAAGGGGGCCGTGAAGTTAGTGCGGGAGTGGCGCATGGACAAGGCGCTGCGCCGGCTGGAGGCCATGATGCTGGCCGCGGACAAGGGGATGACCCTGCTTTTGAGCGGCGCGGGGGACATACTGGAGCCGGAGGGCGACGTGGCCTCCATCGGGTCAGGCTCCGGATATGCGCTGGCCGCGGGGCGGGCCCTGCGCGAGGCGACGGACTGGCCCCCGGAGAAGATCGCGCGGCGGGCCATCGAGCTGGCCTCGGAGATCTGCATCTACACGGACGACAAGGTGACGCTGGAGGTATTGGGAGAATGAGCGAGACGAATGTAACGCCGGAGGTTTCAGGAGGGGCGGCCGAAAAAAATCCCCCTGAGTCGAAAGCCGGGATCAAGCGGGTAGACTCTCCCCTGACGCCCTCTAAGATCATTGAATACCTGAACCGTTACATCATAGGGCAGGACAAGGCCAAGCGGGCCGTGGCCGTGGCGATGCGCAACCGCCTCCGCCGCCGGGCCCTCCCACCGGAGCTGGCCCATGAGGTCATGCCCAAGAACATCCTGATGGTGGGGCCCACCGGCGTGGGCAAGACGGAGATCGCACGACGGCTCGCCACCCTGTCCAGCGCCCCCTTCATCAAGGTGGAGGCGACGAAGTTCACGGAGGTCGGCTATGTGGGGCGGGACGTGGAGTCCATCATCCGCGACCTGACGGAGTTCGCCGTGTCCATGGTCCGCAAGAGGATGCTGGAGACGGTCCAGGCTCCGGCGCTGGAGCGCGCGGAGCAGCGTCTGCTGGACGCCCTGCTGCCGAGGCCGGAGCGGGAACACAAGTTCTCCATGCCGGGCCTGATGCGGGTCCTTGGTGGCACGGAGGGGGAGGCTGAGGAGGACGGCGGAGACGAGGCTGCGGACGCCGCGCCTCAGGAGCCGCAGGAGGAGCCAAAGGACAGTGGCACCCGGGCGCGCCTGCTTTCCATGCTGCGGGAGGGGAAGCTGGACGGCCGCGAGGTGGACATCGAGGTCTCGGACAGTGTGATGGCTATCCCCATCTTTGGGGCCGCGGGCATGGACGCGATGGGCATCAACCTGGGCGAGATGCTGAACGGCGTCCTGCCCAAGCGGATGCGAAAGCGACGCATGAAGGTCCAGGAGGCCCTGCGCCTCCTTCAGTCCGAGGAGGCCGAGAAGCTCATCGACACCGAGGCCCTGGCCCGCGAGGCGGTGGACACCGTGCAGGAGGACGGCATCGTCTTTCTGGACGAGCTGGACAAGGTGGTGGTCCGCGGGGGGAACACCAGCGGGCCCGACGTGAGCCGCGAGGGCGTACAGCGTGACCTGCTGCCCATCGTTGAGGGCTCCGTGGTGCAGACGCGCTATGGCCCCGTCAAGACGGACCACATCCTCTTCATCGCGGCGGGGGCCTTCAGCGGGGTCAAACCCTCTGACCTCATCCCGGAGCTTCAGGGCCGCTTCCCCATCCGGGTGGAGCTGGAGCCTCTGAGCTGGGAGCACCTCCAGCAGATCCTGACGGAGCCGGAGAACAGCCTCATCCGGCAGTACGAGGCCCTGATCTCCACGGAAGGGGCGGAGCTCTGCTTCACGGAGGAGGCCACGGCGGAGATCGCCAAGCTGGCCCACAAGATGAACGCTGAGATGGAGGACATCGGGGCGCGGCGGCTGCATACGATGATGGAACAGCTTTTGGAGGAGATCAGCTTCTCCGTGTGCGACAAGGAGGCGGAGAAGATCGAGATCACCCCTGAGCTCGTTCAGGAACGGCTGAGTTCTCTTGTCGAGAACAGGGACATCCGGCGCTACCTGCTGTAAGCAGGCTATGTTAAAGGAGAAAACAGATGGAGAACGGGAACGATGCGCGCGAGGAAGGGAGAAAACAGCAAACAGTGGCGGAGAGTTGTCCGGAGGTGACAGAAGCGTTCAGGGACCTTCTGGGGAAGACCCGCCAGGTCGCCAGGGCGGTGCAGAGCCGGAACGAGGGCGAGCCGCTGGACTATGCCCGGCTGGCGAAGCTCCTCTCGGAGTTCTCGACGGCCAATATCTACATTGTAGATAAGAACGGCAGCGTGCTGGGCTACCATTGGCTGCCCGAGTACGACTCCAAGGCGTTGTCGGCCAGCATCAGCAACGGCGTGATGCCCGACGAGTTCGTCATGAGGATGAACCGCTGCCGCGACTCCGAGATACACGATGAGGACGCCTTCCTGTTTGACGACGACTACTCCGGCGCGCGCCCGGAGAAGCACCTGATGTACGTGCCCATCATCGGGGCGGCGGCCGAGCGGCTGGGCACGGTGCTTTTGGTGCGCTTCCACGCGCCCTTCCTGCTCCGCGACGTGCTGCTGGCTGAGTACCTGGGGAACCTTGTTGGGATCGAGATGCTGAACGAGCGTGGCCGCACCATCGAGGAGCGGTCCCGTGACCGCCTGGCGGTGCAGATGGCCATGCGTGCCCTGTCCTACTCCGAGGTGGAGTCCATGAAGCACATCATCGCGGAGCTGAAGGGCCTTGAGGGGGTCGCCATTGCCAGCAAGGTGGCTGACCGCGTTGGGGTGACGCGCAGCGTTATCGTCAACGCCCTCCGCAAGTTAGAGAGCGCGGGGCTCATCGAGAGCCGCAGCCTGGGGATGAAGGGAACGTACATCAAGGTACTCAGCCCGCTGTTCGTCGAGGAGCTGGGCGTCGCCACCTCGGGCCGCATTCCCTACACCCGCGGAGCACAGACTGACGCATAGCGGGATGTAGTGTTATAATGACCTTGAAGAGGTGAGGACAGTGCTGGGAGATTACACCTGGAGCGTTATCGAGAAGGAAACAGAATGTCTGGCGCAGCGGTTCAAGGCCGTTACGCGCAATATTGCCAACGCCAACACCCCGGGCTATGCCCGGCGCAACGTCTCCTTTGAGGACCAGATGCGCGAGGTGATGGAGCGGGACAAGAAGCTCCACATGACCGTGACGGACGCGGCGCATATCCCATCGCATCCTCTGCGCATGGCGGATGTTGAGGCGGCTGAGATAAAGATACAGGACGAGCGTTACCGTCTGGACCTGAACAACGTCGACCCGGAGCGGGAGATGGCTGTGCTTTCGGAGACGCGCATGATGTACACTGCCTTTATGCGTGTTGCGGGCAGCAAGCTCTCCATGCTCAAGTCGGTCATCGCGGGACGCTGATAATAAAGGGGGGAACTCAAATGCGGATTTTTGAGAGCATGGAGGTCGCGGGCAGT
>JAEEGY010000087.1 GCA_016280565.1 Fretibacterium sp. | reverse complement strand
ATTGGGGAAAATATATAGATGTTTTTGATTTTGGCCTATGGAGGCGTTAGAGTAATGAAAAAGTTTGCGTTATTGTTATTGGCCTTGTGCGCGGCGCTGGTTCCCATTGGGACGCTGGCCGTGCCGGGCTGGGCGGAGACGATCACGAAGGATATGAAGGCTGAAAAAATAAACGAGGTCATATCCAACGCAACGGGCGAAGTTACCTTTGAGCCGGCCTCGTATGATTTGGACGCAACCATCAAGATTGGCAAGACCGTCACCCTCAAAGGCAACGGCGCGAGGCTGAACGGACAAAACCAGTGCCGCGTCTTTGAAATCACCGATGGCGAGCCCACCATCGACGGCTTCGTCATCGCCAACGGCAGGGCCGACAAGGGCGGCGGGATTTACAAAACGAGCGGTACCCTGACCGTCACAAACTGCCGCTTTGAGGGCAACACCGCGGACATGGGCGGCGGCATCTACTCTGAGACAATCGGCTCGCTGACCGTGAAACGCTGCACTTTCTACAACAATACCGGCGGCAACGGAGGTGGGATACACATCGAAAAGAACACCGATGCCGACGTCGATACGATTGAAAACTGCACGTTCACGGAGAACAAAACGCAAAGCAACAACAGTAATGGCGGCGGCCTGTATGTCTGCTACGGCGGGTCCGTCACGGTCAATTACTGCACGTTCGTGAACAACAAGGCTACCATGGGCGCGGAAATCTATTGCGACGACGGCAACGACGACGACAAAACCTCCCGAAAAATTGGAAACTCCATCATTTACGGCAGCACTGCTGGCGTCGATACGTCCACTTGCCTGACAAACAACGAGCTGAAGCTCACCTCCGTCCCCACGTCCACCTCCGATGAGAAAACAACTGTCGGCGGAGTTACCCACACCGTCTTCCGAAACCACGCCCAGCTCTTCGCCGCTGAGAAGACCGGCACAATTACCCTCACTGAGGACCAGCTCGGTGCTATCGATAACGCCCACGATATCGGCGCGGTGGAGATCGCGGCTGCCCCGGTTACCCTCACCGGCGTCTCCGTCGACATCACGGGCAACACGCCGCTGACGGTCACGCAGGGCCAGACGGGCACGCTGACACTGGGCGCGACGGTCACGGCCACGTACAGCAACGGCAAAACAGAGACCCTCACCAGCGGCTACAACCTCGCGTGGAAGGCCACCGGCACACTGCCCGCGGGCTTCTCGTTCACGGACGGCACGCTCACCGTCGGGACCGAAGCGGCGGCCACCGACAGCGCGGTTCTCGTCCCCGTTGAGGTCCAGGCGTCCACCACGGACGGCAGCGTGACAAGCCAAGCCGCCACGGCCAATGTCTCCGTCACGGTCACGGAAAAGAGCAGCGACAACAACACCCCCGTCTCCCCTGACGATAACAAGAGCGGTGGCGGTGACACCCCCGTCACCCCGGACAGTGATAACAAGGGCGGCGGCGACACCCCCGTCACCCCGGACGATAACAAGGGCACCGGCGACACTCCCGCCCCTGTCACCTCGGACGACAGCACGGCCCTCAGGATCATGGCCAACTCGGCGATAATGGAGGCCGCCTCCGGGCAAAAGTCGTCCGCGGACCTGAGCGACTACGCCGCGCTCGTGGCAACGCTGGGCGACGGCACGATGAAGCCCATCAGGAACGCCGCGCTGTCCTTCGCGCAGAGTGGCAACTGGCCCTCGTGGCTGACCATCGACAGCAACGGCAAGGTCACTGCAAACCCCACAAATTCGACTGACATTGAGGACGGGGACTACAACTATACCGTCACCGACGGCGGCGGATCCAGCGGGATAACGAACCAGGTCACCACTTCCGCTCTGCACAGTGGCGTCAAGACCAGCTCGGTGGTGACAAAAACGCTCTCCGTTAAGGCTGTTACGCCCGAACCGGCGAAGATCACGACCACGTTCCTCGGTAACGCGACGGTCACGAAAAGCTACAGCGATAAGATCGTGACCACGGGGATGAAGCCTATCAAGTATCAGATCGTGAAAGGCAGTCTGCCGGAGGGTTTGACACTCAACAAGGACACGGGCGAGATTTCCGGCAAGCCGAATCTAGATAAGAGTTCAACCCCGGGAACATATAAACACATTTCAGCCGTGGGGACCTACGCCTTCACCGTGAGGGCTTCCAACGCCGCCGGGGCGGACGAGCGCGCGTTCACCCTCAAGGTCAAGGACGTGAAGCCAAACTTTCGCTCCTGGCTGGTCAAAATATACGAATCAAAATACCAGCCCTTCACTGTGCTCTTCAGGGAGCGTATGGGGACGCACGTCGAATACAAGTGGAAGACCGATGTGCCCCCTTGCAAATCCATTCCTGATCTGGGGTCAGGAGCCGGGGAGAGCACCATAAGATTCGAATTTAGTGTACCAGTGAATCGGGGGGATCGCGACTACACGATATATGTCACTGCCCACAACAGCACTGGCCTCACCAAGCATGGGAGGATTATTCGTTACTACCGAGATTCTGGGAGAGCAATTGACATCTCGGATAAGTTCGCTCTCCCGATCAATGACGATCCCCTGATCGACCTTGCCGCCGATGACGAGGACACGGACGGGCACGTGGGGCTGGGCGACGGCGTGACGTACTACGTCAACGGGGAAGTGGACCCCGACACCGGCAACATCTCGGCGGTGATCGGCACGGCGGTCCCCAATGTGGAGGGCGCGGAATACGTTTACCCCGACGTGGACACGATGTTGGCGGCCCTGGCCGGCCGGCTGGACAAGGTCGTCCGTCTGGAATTTCGCAGGGGCGCGGCTGGCACGCTGGACGGCCTTGATAAGCTGCCCAACCTGGCGGAGCTGTCCGTCGACGAGTCAGATGTGACAGAACTTGACCTGCGCGGCAAAACGGCCTTAACGTCCCTGTCGCTGTACGCCTGCAAGGATTTGACCTCGCTGGACGTGACCGGGTGTTCGTCGCTGTCGGCCGTCATGATTAACGACTGCTCGAAGCTGACGGACCTGACGGGCATGGGAGAATGCTCCGGGCTGGAAAGCCTGTCGCTGTACGGCACGGCGGTGACGGCTCTGGACGTGAGCGGTTTCGCATCTCTGGCGAATCTGGACGTCACCGGCTGCGAGAAGCTGACCTCGCTGAAAGCGGCGAACTGCACGGCGCTGGAAAGCCTGAGCGCGAACGGGTGTCCCTCCCTGGCAACGCTGGTCCTGAGCGGGTGCAACGCCCTGACGGACGTTTCGCTGAACGGGGCGAAGATGACGGCCCTGAACTTGAGCGGCTGCGCGGGGCTGAAGTCCCTGTCTCTCGCGGAGGCGACGGCGCTGTCCTCTCTGAAACTGCCCTCCGGCGTGGTGTTCGAGAACTTCAAGCTGACGGATAGCCAGGTGCCGGAATTGAACCTGAGCGGCTGCCTGTCGCTGGACGTGCTGGTCCTGAGCGGCAACGCCGGGCTCGTGAGTTTGGACGTGAGCGGCATCGCGAACCTCAAGGAGCTGGACGTGTCGAACTGCGCGGCGCTGAAGGAATTGAACGCCTCGAACTGCCCGGCGCTGGAGAAGCTGACGGCCAACGGCTGCGCGGAGCTGTACTCCCTGAACATCGAGGGCTGCGGCGTGCTGAGCGAACTTTATCTGAGCGGCGCAAAGTGGCTGCTGTCGCTGGACTGCGCCGGCCGGAGGCTGGGCCGTCTGGACCTCGGGGGGCTGAACCGCCTTTCGCAGCTGAAATGCGGCGGGCAGAGCATCAGCGGCGTGCCATTGGGCAAGACGCTGGATCTGACGCCCTACGTCGGTTACACCCCAAGCCTCGTGACGGAGGTGCAGGGCTACGGGCCGGACGGCTCGCCCATTGAGACAACGTGGGACACGGAGACGGGCGTGGCCACGTTTGCCTCCGTCCCCGCCACGGTGACCTACGTTTACGACACGGGCCTCGAGGGCGTGAGCATGGACGTGACCCTCTCCCTGACCGGCGCGCCCTCCGGCGGCGACAGCCCCACCAGCGACAAGGACGGCGGCGGCTGCGACGCGGGGCTGGGCCTTGCGGGACTGTTGGTGCTGTGCGGGCTGGTAGCGACAAGGAAGAAGTAGGCGCGTAGTAAATTGAGGCGCGTAGGAGAGGGGCTCACGGCGACGCAATCTCGGAACGTGTTATCGGGCCTCCGGGAAGCGTCCCACGCTTCCCTCCGACATAGCCGATCGACCGGACGCCGCGCTCCCTGCGGGATCGCGTGAGCCCGGTCGCCTGGCTAACCGTGAGCCCCCGACCTAGCGCCGGGCTGTCGGGACGCGGTGCGCCGACCTAGCGCCCTGACGGTAAAAGCTATCGAACGCGGGGGCTCCACACAGGAGCTCCCGCGTCTTATCCTGAGTTTTTGTGATATAATATCTTCAAGTGAAGCATTTTGGGTACCTCCTCCTTTTCTCGGTGTCCGCAAACGCCGGGAATTTAAGGGGGAGTTTTTTTATGCTATAATAAGGGCACGACATATTGACTCACTCCCCCTTCTTTGGTGCCCGCAAACACCAGAGAGTAAAGTGGGGGAGATTTTTTGTGCTATAATATCCTTACATACGAGGCGAGGCTTACGCGGCCTTTGCAATTCCCCTTCCTTTTCTGGCAGACTGCAACTGTCAGGGCTAAAGGAAGGGGTTTTTGTGTTATAATAGAGGTAAGGTGTTTCAGCCATTTCAGCATAGGAGGTCCCTCTTTCAGTGCCCGCGAACACTGAAACTCAAAAGGGACCTCTTTTTTCTATGCTAAAATATCTTTACTGCACAGCAGAGCATAAGGAATACCGCGAGCTCTGGGGGCTAAGTCTTTGCGGGGCTTAAAAACCCTTGCATTGGTCCACCTTTCGCGGGGTGGGCATCCTTTCACAGAAAGGAGATAGTTCTTATGCTGAACTGGCTGAAACGCCTTGACTTCAAGCTCTATCTGAAGTTTGGCCGCTGGGTTATCGTTGTTTTCCGCGAACCCACAGCCGCCGCCCGTAAGCGGTAAGGCACTTGCAGGAGGGGCGCAGTCCGAGGGAGTATCCCCCGGCTGCGCTCCGGTTTTTATCGTGCCCCGCCTGTCTGGACCCCGTGGGTATGCCCTGCGGCCGGTTCCACGTTGAATATCTCAGAGAAGCCTGTCACCTCGAGGGTGCTCATGACCTCCTCGCTCACGTTGCGGAGCGTCACGCGGCTCCCCCCGCCGGGAAGGGGCCCCTGGCCCTCCTCCATCGCGTGCTGCGCCGACAAAAGGGCGCGAAGCCCCGCGGAGGAGATGTAAACCACAGCGGCCATATCGACGACGAGGCTCGTGGCCCCTGCGATATTCCGCCTCAGCACCTCATGGAAACGGGGGGCCGACTCCGCATCCAACCTTCGTTCGCTTAACACCAGCGTGAGCTCTCTGCCCGCCTTCATACCGGACTCAGGGGGTGCGGGGGGTACCTCCCCCGCGTTAAATCTGAGAGTCAGTTTCCTGCCCCCGGACACTGGGCACCGCCTCCTTTCATCTGTAAGGGATAAGGATATTATGGCAGACAGGCGGGCAAAAATCGAGGGCAAACTGTCACCCCGTAATCTTGTATTCTTGGGGAAAATGGCTTATCATAACCTACGATTGTGTGTATACCATCTTAGAGGGGGAACTTGACTTTGCATAAGATTTTGGAGAAGCGGCGGCTCTCTCACGACGAGGAGAGGAGTCAGGACGTCTACTACTTCAAGGTGACGGCTCCTGAGATCGCCCGGAACCGCAAGGCCGGACAGTTCATCATTCTGCAGGTCGACGAGACCTACGGGGAGCGCATCCCGCTGACTATCGCGGATGCCAACGCGGACGAGGGCTGGATCGCTATCGTGTTCCAGACGGTGGGGGCTTCTACGCTGAAGCTCTCGCAGTTTGAGGTGGGCGACGCCATTCCCGTCATCGTCGGGCCGCTGGGCAGCCCCACGAAGATCGAGAAGATCGGCACGGTCGTCTGCGTGGGCGGCGGCATCGGCGTTGCGCCCATGCACCCCATCGTCCAGGCTCACCACGCCGCGGGCAACCACGTGATCGCCATCATGGGCGCCCGCACCAAGGACCTTATGATCTTCGAGGAGGAGATGAAGAAGGCCGCGGACGAGCTTATCGTCGTGACGGACGACGGTTCCTATGGCCGCAAGGGCCTGGTGACGGAGCCCCTGAAGGAGATCTGCGAGGGCAAGGGCGGCTACTCCATGCCCAATGAGGTCGTGGCCATCGGGCCCCCCATCATGATGAAGTTCTGCGTGGCCACCACCCGGCCCTTCAACGTCCCCACCACTGTGTCCCTGAACACGATCATGATCGACGGCACGGGCATGTGCGGCTGCTGCCGCGTCAGCGTGGGCGGCGAGACGAAGTTCGTCTGCGTGGACGGGCCGGAGTTCGACGGCTTCAAGGTGGACTTCGACAACATGATGCAGCGTATGCGCGCCTTCCGGGACCGCGAGCAGGCGGACTACCAGAAGGAGAAGGACCACGTGTGCCGCATTGGTCTGACGAACGGTTCTACACTTGGAAAGGCGGGTGCGTAACCATGTCCGAACACAAGACGACGGAGATGCTCAACCAGGAGGCCGAGAAGGTCTGGGCCGGGATTAAGGATAAGACGCTGACCAACGCGGACCGCGGCGCGATTCCGCCGCAGGAGATGCCCTCCCGCGACCCCATCCAGAGGGCGCATGAGATGGGCGAGGTGGCCCTGGGCTACACGGAGACCCAGGCCCGCGTTGAGGCGGAGCGCTGCCTGGGCTGCGCCGCCGCCCCCTGCACAAAGGGCTGCCCCGTGGGCGTGCCCATCAAGGACTTCATCGCCCACATCCAGAAGGGCGACTTCAAGGGCGCCGTGGACACCATCAAGACCACGAACCTCCTGCCCGCCATCTGCGGCCGCGTCTGCCCGCAGGAGAAGCAGTGCCAGAGCTTCTGCACAGTGGGCAAAATTCAGAAGTCCCCGGAGAAGGCCGTGGCCATTGGACGCCTTGAGCGTTTCGTGGCGGACTGGGAGCGGGCCCACAACCAGATCACCGTCCCGCAGCCCGCGCCGGACACGGGCAAGCGCGTGGCCGTCATCGGCTCCGGCCCCGCGGGCCTGACCGTTGCGGCGGACACCCGCCGGGCCGGGCACAGCGTCACGGTGTTCGAGGCATTCCAGAAGACCGGCGGCGTCATGGTCTACGGCATTCCTGAGTTCCGTCTGCCCAAGGAGATCGTCTCCAAGGAGGTCGAGAACCTCAAGAAGATGGGCGTGGAGTTCAAGATGAGCTTCCTGGTGGGCCGCACGGAGACGCTGGAGCAGCTTTTGGACCGCGAGGGCTTCGACGCCGCGTTCATCGGGACGGGCGCGGGCCTGCCGAAGTTCCTGAGGATCGAGGGCGAGAACCTCATCGGCGTGTTCAGCGCCAACGAGTACCTCACCCGCGCGAACCTGATGAAGGCCTACGACGTGGAGCACGCGAACACCCCCATGTTCCCGGCCAAGCGCGTGGCCGTCTTCGGCGGCGGCAACGTGGCAATGGACGGCGCACGCATGGCCCTTCGCCTCGGCGCGGAGAAGGTCTACTGCGTCTACCGCCGCACCCGCGCTGAGATGCCCGCCCGTGCCGAGGAGGTCGCGCACGCGATGGAGGAAGGCGTGGACTTCCACTTCCTGGAGAACCCCACCCGCTTCATCGGCGACGAGAACGGGAAGCTGAAGGCCGTGGAGCTGCTGAGCTACGAGCTGGGCGAGCCGGACGCCTCCGGCCGCCGCAAGCCCGTCGCCAAACCGGGGACGGAGCACCAGCTTGAGATCGACGCGGCGATCGTGGCCCTGGGCAACGAGTCCAACCCGCTGATGGCCGCCACCACCAAGGGCCTCAAGGTCACGGAGCGCGGCAACATCATCGTGGATGAGAACCAGAAGACCAGCATCCCGCGCGTGTGGGCCGGCGGAGACATCGTGCTGGGCGCCGCGACGGTCATCCTTGCCATGGGCGAGGGCCGCAGGGCAGCCGCCAGCATCAACCAGTACCTGGCCGGAAAGTAAGCCGGGACATCACAACCTGAGAACGGTTCAGCGGGGGAGGGAAAACTTTCCCCCGCTGATTTTTTCGCTGTGGGCCCCTTCGAGTGGGGGACAAAGCTCTTTTAAATCATGCCGGCGCGCCCGAGCTAACTCAAATACCCCTCCCTGACCTTGAGGTTAAAGCGTTTCTCAAGCTGATGGAGGTGCTCGTCCGAGAGTGTGTTGAGGAGGGGCAGATGCGCGATCTTCATGTAAATCTCCGCGCCCTTCTCCGCTGTCTCGATGAGGCCGAACGCCTCGTCCAGGTCCCGGCCGACACCATAAATGCCGTGCTGGGGCCACACCACCAGACGCACCGTCTCCATCTTTCGCGCGGTGGCTGCGCCGATCTCGTTGGTGCCGCAGGGCATCCAGGGCAGCACGCCCACGCCGTCCGGGAACACCACAATGCATTCGGTGCACATCTGCCACAGCGTCCGGGTGAAGGCGCGCTCGTCCAGGTCGTGCACATAGGTCATGGCCAACAGATTCGAGGGGTGGCAGTGCATCACGACGCGATTTTGCGGGTTTGCTTTCAGCCGCGCCGCGTGACTCATCATATGGGCAGGGAACTCGCTGGTGAACTGCCCTCCATCCGCGAAGCCCCACAGGAGCCGCGCGACGGCGCCGCCCTCCTCAAGACGCACGATGCCCAGGTTGACCTCGGGGGCGTACTGTACGTTTTTAAAATACTTGCCCGTGCCGGTCACGAGGAAGACTTTACCGTCTAGCTCCGGCGCAGTGAAGCCGGTGGGGAGGCTGCGCAGCGGCTCGGCCCCGGCGAGATATTCGCAACTCTCCGCCTCCTCCAAAAGCAGGGAGATGTTCCCGCCGTTGCGTTCATCCCAGCCGTGAGCGTACATATTCGTCGTGGTTCGTATCATCTCAACCATGAACGGCGCTTCCGTTATGTTTTTCATGCTATGGCCTCCATTTGTATCTTTAAATTACCCAGAGCGGTCGCCTCGATGGGCAGGACGATAACCCGTTTGCCGGTGACTTCCTCCGTCAAGCGGTTCAGGAACTGATTTTTTGCTCCGCCGCCAACGATGTACAGCTTTTCATACGTCTGGCCCGTGTTGCGCTCAATCTCTGAGACGGCCTGTTGGTAAGACATGGCCAGGGAGCGGTAGGCACACCGAAAATAACCCGCAGCGCACTTCGGCGGATGAGGCAGCCTTTCGTCGAAAGCGGCCTTCATGCTCTCTGGGGAGAGGAAAGCGGGGTCGGTGGCGTCCACGGTGGGTTCAAAATGATTCTCCTCCGCCTCCGTTACGATCTCCCGGAAATCCCTGCCCGGGCAAAGCTCCTCCCTCAGGCGGTTGACCAGCCACATTCCCATGATGTTTTTTAGGTAACGAATATAACCCACGCCGCCCTCATTGGTGAAGTTGGCGGCCATGCTATCCTCATCCGTCAGAGGCTTTGGGACCTTCGCCCCCAGCAGGCTCCAGGTGCCGGAGGAGAGGTAGAGCGCGCTGCCCTCCATGGGGATTCCCTCCACCGCGCTGGCCGTGTCGTGGGTGGCGCAGAGGATGCAGTCAATGCCCCGGTATTTCCCCAATTTCGTCCCCGGCTGGCTGAGATTTCCAAACAGATGATCTGGCAGCGCGAGGGCCCGCACGATCTCTCGGTCGTACTGTCCGCTCTCCGCGCTGACCATGCTGCCCGTCGTGGCCTCGGTGTACTCATGCCCCTTGACCCCGCAGAGCTTGTACAAAAAATACTCCGGCATGTGCAGAAAATCCGTAGCCTCGTTCAGCCTTCCGGCCAACTTGTCCGCGTAAAGCTGATAAATGGTGTTATAGGGCTGACAGGAGATGCCCGTTCGACGGTACAGTTCGGCAAAGGGTATTTTTTCGTGCACTTGGGACATCACGGCCTCCGTGCGCCTGTCTCGATAGGCATGGCAGGGAAAAATCTCCCGTTCCCCCTGCATGAGGACATAATCCACTCCCCAGGTGTCGACGGACAGGCTCGCCAGGTCGGGGTAAGCCCTCCGGGCTTCGTCAACGCCCCGCTCCACATGGGATAAAAGCGCCTGAACGTCCCATGTCAAACGGCCTTCCTCCTCCGTCATTCCGTTGGGAAAGCGATAGACCTCCCGCGTTTGGATTTCCCCGTCCTCCATCCAGCCCACGATATGCCGGCCTGAGGACGCGCCAATATCGATGGCCAGGCAGCGTTTCCCTTTGTCAAAAGGGCGCCGCGGCGCTGACGTATCGTTTTCCGCTTTTGCCATGTCCCGCCGCCTCCCTCGTTTATCCCGAGCAAAAATTGCACAAGCAACATGTGTGGCACCTTTATTATAACAGCCCAGAGGGGTGCAGACGGAAATGTGTTGATCGCGTAAGTCTGAGCTTTTGGTAGTTATGTTGCGGCACAGGAAGGCCGAAGGGCGGGAAGGAGCGTTGGTTGTGCGCGAGGGTAGGTACGGGTTGAGCGTTGGAGGTCGTAT
>JAEEGY010000086.1 GCA_016280565.1 Fretibacterium sp. | reverse complement strand
GGATGTCATGAACTTGTGCTCCAGTCCACGCCCGCCGGTCTGCCTTTCTACCGGAACGCGGGGTTCACGCCCCGGGGAGAAATGGCCCTGTTCTCATCATCAGAGGACGTGTTTTGAGGGACCATATTCTGAGAGAAGATACGCTATAATAAGAGGGATAGAAAATACCCGTGCTCCTAAGGGGGTCGAGCGATGTTTGGGACGGATATAGGGATAGATTTAGGGACGGCAACGGTTCTTATCTTCGAGAAGGGGCATGACGTTGTGCTGCGTGAGCCGTCGGTGGTGGCCGTGGATCAGGACACGGGTGAGGTTTTGGCCGTGGGCTATGAGGCCAAGAACATGGTGGGACGCACGCCGGGGAGCATCACATCGGTGCGGCCGCTTCGCGACGGAGTGATCGCCAACTACTCCATGACCGAGGCCATGCTCCAGCATTTTATGCGCAAGGTCACGAAGGGCTGGAGGCGTTTCTTCCGCAACCGCGTTATGATCTGCGTTCCCTCCGGGGCGACGGACGTGGAGCGCCGTGCCGTGCTGGAGGCTGCGCTGGAGGTGGGGGCCAAAGACGCCTACCTCATCGAGGAGCCCATGGCCGCGGCCATTGGCGCGGACCTCAACGTGGAAGAGGCTCGCGGCAAGATGGTGGTCGATATCGGTGGAGGCACGACGGATATTGCGGTCATCTCGCTGGGGGGTGTGGTGGTCTCTAAATCCCTGCGCCTGGGCGGAGACAAATTTGATGAGGGCATCATGCGCTACCTCCGCCGCCAGTATAACCTCGCCATCGGCGAACAGACGGCCGAGAACCTGAAGATCATGATCGGCACCTGTACGCCTCTTGAGGAGGATCAGCGCATGGTCATCAAGGGCCGCGACCTGGTCCAGGGCCTTCCGCGCCAGATCGAGGTGACGAGCTCCGCCGTGAATATGGCCATCGGCGAGATGATCCAGACGTTGGTCGACGGGGTGAGGAACGTCCTGGAGCTAACGCCGCCGGAGTTGTCGGCCGATATTATAGACAGGGGTATCGTCCTGACGGGAGGGGGAGCCCTCCTGCGGGGGCTGCCGGAGCTCATCGCTCAGCAGACAGGCATCAACTGTTTTACGGCGGAAAACCCCATGGAGTCGGTGGCCCGGGGCACGGGACGCGCGCTGGCGGAGATCGACCGTCTGCGCAGTTCAGGACGCAGCAACATCCTGTTGAATCTAAAAAAGAGCAGCCGCCGGCGTTATTAGCGATGTAGAAGCTGTAGGGGTGTGATTTCATGCACAGAGGACTTTATGCGGCCGCGTCCGCAATGCTGGTCCAGGAGACGAACCTGGACGTGGTGACGAACAACCTGGCCAACGTGGACACGCCGGGCTACCGCCGGCGCGTCTCAGCGTTTGCTGATTTCAGCGCCTACCTTGACCGCATTGAAAAGGTCTCCGAGGATGCGGAGACCAAGCTGATGACCACCCCGCCCTTCACGATGAACTGGAAGGGCAAACAGACCATTGGGACGCTGGCTCTGGCAAACATCTTCTCCGAGGACGTGATGGATGACCATCCCGGCGTCGTCAAGACGACGGAGAACCCCTTCGACATCGCCATCGACGGGCCCGGCTTTTTAGCTGTGCAGGACGGTGGCGGCAACACGTTCTACACCCGGGCGGGCAACTTCACCCTCAACAGCGAGGGGATCATGACCACGCCCGATGGTCTGACGCTCCAGGGGGAGGGCGGAGGCATCGATATCGGGACGGCGTCGAGCGTGATCATCACCCGGACGGGGCAGGTCGTTGCGGATGGCGCTGTGGTGGCGAACATCCCGCTTTACACCTTTGAGAACCCAACGTACCTCCGCCACGCGTCAAAGAATCTCTTTACCCCCACAGAACAGTCCGGCCAGCCCCAGGGTGTGGAGGGCCCGCGCTTCTTCTCGGCGGCATTGGAGATGTCCAACGTCAGCGTCGTGGAGGAGATGGTGCGCATGATCGAAGCCCAGCGGGCTTATGAGGGCGCGTCGAAGGCACTGATGACCCACGACGACATGACCAGCCGCCTTATCACTTCCTACAGCAGAGGATAAGCAGGAGGAATTATAAATGTTAAGATCGCTTTGGACCAGCGCGTCGGGCATGATCGCCCAGCAGACCCACCTGGACGTCGTCTCTCACAACCTTGCGAACGTCAACACGCAGGGTTACAAAAAGCGCCGCGCGGACTTCGAGGACCTGATGTATCAGATCTGGCGGGAGCCGGGTACGCCGGTGGAGCCAAACTCGGTGGTCCCGACGGGTATCCAGGTCGGTCTCGGCACGCGCGTGACGGCCACCCCCAGCTTTGGCGTGCAGGGGAACTTCCAGATAACCGATAACCCCCTGGATTGGGTCATCGCAGGGGCGGACGCCTACTTCCAGGTCACGATGCAGGACGGCACCATCGCCTACACCCGGGCTGGGGCGTGGCAGCTTGATAACGACGGGCAGATCGTCAGCGAGGACGGTCTGCTGCTGGAGCCCGCCATCGTTGTCCCGGAGGACGCGGAGGAGATACAGCTTTCCAACACGGGCCTTGTGACGGTCCGTATGCCGGGGCAGACGGACCTTCAGGAGATCGGCCAGCTTGAGTTGGTACGCTTCATCAACCCTGCAGGCCTGCGGGCCCTGGGCGACCGGCTCTTCGTTGAAACGCCCGCCAGTGGCGCGCCCATCGCAGGCCAGCCGGGGGCCGAAGGGATGCCGGAGGTTCGCCAGAAGGTCATCGAGATGTCCAACGTCCAGGTCGTCGAAGAGATGGTCGAGATGATCGTTGCCCAGCGGGCCTACGAGGCGAACTCCAAGGGCATCCAGACGGCGGACGACCTTCTGCGCATCGCCAACGGCCTGAAGCGGTAACGTTCTCGTTAGACCCATGAAAATGGCATATGCTTTGAGGCGGGCCTGGCTCCGCCTCTTTTGTGTATTGACGGCGCTGCTGACGCTTGCCTCCGGGGCTTACGCGGCTCAGCGGGCGGGAGTCCGGGTCATTATCCCATCTGTCATTTATATGCAGGACAGGGCCTTTACCTTGGGGGAGGCAGCCCGCATCGAGGGGCCCGTCCAGGCGCGGGCGGCGCTGTCGTCGCTCATCCTCTCCACGTCCGGCGGTGTCCTGACCCGCGAGGAGGTCCTTCAGGCCATCAAGTCCAGCGGATTGGACGGGATCAGCGTGGAACTCCGTATGCCTGTCCGCGTTCGGGTGGAGACGCCCGGCCCGGAGGGAAACGGGACGGAGACGCCGGGCTATACGCCAGGACCCTCTGACACGTCCCTGTCCTCTATGGTAAAATCACTCTCAGCATGGGACGGCGAGGTGGAGGTCACGGCCGTGGGGTCCATCCCACAGGGGAGGCTGGTGGAGCCAGCGTCCATCGTTCCGGGCACCCCGGCGGCGGCGCTGCGCTTTCAGGACGACATGGGCCGCGTGCGCTCCCTGTCCGTGCGGATGGCGTGGAAACAAAACGTCCTTGTCGCGGCGCGGACCATCCAACGGAACGTCCCCATCACGGCGCGGGACCTTATGACCCGCTCCGTAAAGATCACCCGGCCCGGCGTTTATGCCGTGGACCCGGCGGAGGCAGTGGGGCACGTCTCCCGTAAGCCCATTAAGCAGGGCGAGCCCATCCTGCTGGAGTTCCTGGCGGGCCCGTCGCAGATCAGGAAGGGCCGGAAGGTGACCATCATCGCGCGCTACGGCGGTTTGACGGCAACGGCGGAGGGGGTCCTTTTGGAGGACGGCTCGCCGGGGGACCTGGTGAAGGTCCGCCGCTCGGATAACAAGAAAGCCATTGTGAAGGGCTATATCGTGGATGAAAACACGGTGGAGGTGAAGGTCCAATGACTCCGGTGGAGGAGGATTTTGAAAAAAAATACGTCAGAAAGGATGTCTTCGACTCCAAAATGGACCGTATGGAGGCCATTATGGACAGAAATCTTGCCAAACATGAGATCATAGCGGAGCGGCTCAGCGGGAAGATCGACACGCTCAACGCCCGCCTTGATACGCTCCAGGGACGGTTTGCCTGGAACCTTGCGTGGGTAGCCATCGTGATCAGCGTTGCTTTGACGGTGATCCAAAGGCTTTGGAGGTGAAGGTGCAATGAAAATAGGGTTAAAAGGGCTTTTAATATGTGTTTTGCTGGCCGCCTGTCCTGCGGTCCCGGCCGGCGCTCAGTCGCTGTGGGACGACCGCACGAACTGGCTGGCGGACGCCCGGCCCTGCCGGGTGGGGGATATCGTGACGGTCCTCATCAACGAGAGGACGGACGCCAAGGACGAGGCAAAGATGGACGTGCAGAAGTCGTCCAGCAGCTCGGTCAGCGACGGGACGGGGATTTTGAGCTTCATCCGCAGCCTGAGCCTGACCACGTCCAACAGCGGCAAGGGGGATGGCTCTGTGGAGCGCAAGCACCACGCTACGGGCACGGTGGCCTGCCTGGTGACGGAGGTGCTGCCCAACGGCAACCTGGTCATCGAGGGCACGCGCGACGTCCGCACCAGCGAGGAGGTCCTTCAGTTCCAGATCATCGGCGTCATCCGGCCCCAGGACGTCAACAGCGATAACCAGATCAACAGCTCCCTCATCGCCAACGCGGAGCTGGCCGTCAAGGGCCGGGGGATCGTCTCGCGCACGCAGAAACCGGGCGTTGTCACCCAGATCCTCCAGGCCGTGTTTTAGAGGAGAGCGGACATGAAAAGACTTCTGGCGGGGCTGTGCCTCGCCTTTGTGTTTGTCGTGCCGTCCTTTGCGGCCGTCAATCTTCAGGACATGGACTTCTCCCGCGTCCACCCCAGGGTGCGCATCAAGGATATCGTGGAAGTGGAAGGGGCGCGGGACAACCAGCTCACCGGCATCGGCCTGGTGACAGGCCTGCCCGGCACGGGGGACAACTCCACCATGGCGACCCAGATGATGCGGAACATGATGAGGAACTTTGGCGTGACGCTGGACGCCCGCGCGGCCCGGACGCGCAACATCGCCGTGGTCTCCCTGACTGCGAAGCTGCCGCCCTACGCGCGGCCCGGCCAGAACATTGACGTGAGCGTCAGCGCCATCGGCAATGCCTCCAGCCTTCAGGGGGGGACGCTGCTTCAATCCCCGTTGAAGGCGGCGGACGGCAAGGTCTATGCCGTGGCCCAGGGCTCAGTGCTGGTAGGGGGATTTAATGCGGAGGGCTCGGCGGCCTCCCGGACGAAGAATGTCCCCACGGCGGGGCGCATTCCCGGCGGGGCTATCGTCGAGCGGGACGTGCCGATGGACTATGCCACCGGGGGGCAGATGGCGCTTTTGCTGCGTGACCCGGACTTCACCACGGCTCAGCGCATCGCGGACGCCATCAACAAAAAATTTGGCGTGGTGGCCTCCCCGATAGACGCGGGGCGTGTCCTTATCGACGTGCCTGTGCAGTATCTGACGGCCCCGACGGCCTTTCTGGCCAACATGGAGAGGCTTGAGATCGAGCCGGACACCACGGCGCGCGTGGCCGTCAACGAGCGCACCGGCACGGTGGTGATGGGGGGCAACGTGCGCATAAGCTCCTGCGCGGTGGCGCATGGGAACCTCACCGTTTCCGTGCGGGAGGACCCCAACGTCGTGCAGCCGGCGTCCTTTGGCGGCGGGAGCACCGCGGTGGAACACCGCAGCGACATCACGGTGGACGAGGACGGCACCAGCATGATCGCCATGCCATCCACGACGACAGTGCGTGACCTGGTGCGCGTGCTGAACTCCATCGGCGCGACGCCCCGGGACATCATCGAGATCCTCCAGGCGGTCAACGAGGCCGGGGCCCTGCACGGCGAATTGGTGAATATGTAGGGGGAATATCCCAAAATGATAAAAGCTCTGGACAAGTACAGCCTGCGGCCGGTGGACGCAAAGGTGGACCCGGAGGTCCACAAGACGAAGGAGGCCCAGGAACTCAAAGGGGCCTGCCAGCAGTTCGAGTCCATCCTGTGGGCAAAGCTGTGGAAGCAGATGCGCAACACCGCCCAGGCTATCAGCGGCCATGATCAGGGACGTCCCTGGCGGCAAATGGAGGACCTGTCGCTGGAGATGGCATCGGACGATCTGGTGTCCAGCTCCGGCGGCGCGGGCCTGTGGAAGATGCTCTACGACAGCATGATCGGCAAGATCGCCGCGGACCGGGAGGCCAGGCAGCGCAAGGAGGCGGACGCCGCCGCGGACGCGGCCTTCGAGGCATTCAACGCAGAGTCTCAGAGTGCCGGGGAGAAAACGTCCTTCGAGGCCAGCGCGTGAGCCTCTGGTGGGAAGAGGGGCTGCGCTTCCGTTGTCTGGGGTGCGGCCGGTGCTGCCGGGGGGAGCCTGGTGCGATCTTCTTTACGCCGGAGGAGGGGCGGCGCGTTGCTGCTTATCTGGGCATCAGCGACTCGGAGCTCCAACGCAAGGTGACGCTGAGCTGGGGGCCTCCCAGTTTTCGGGAGCGTCCCAATGGGGACTGTATCTTTTACGATGCGGGGACTTCGCGGTGTTCCATTTACCCCGTGCGGCCGTCCCAGTGCCGCTCGTTCCCCTTCTGGCCGGAGGTGCTGGAGTCCCCGGCGTCATGGGAGGCCTACGCTGCCCGGTGTCCCGGCATGAACGAGGGGCCGCTCCTCTCCCCGGCGGAGATAACGGAGTGGGTCTGCCGGGCGGAGAGCTGGACGCGACAGGAAGGCTCGTACGGCGAAAAAATGTAAATTTGTTTTTTAGAGTTCTGTGTGCTATACTGTAGAGAGTCAAAGT
>JAEEGY010000085.1 GCA_016280565.1 Fretibacterium sp. | reverse complement strand
CCAGCCGGACACAAAGGGCGGCGACAGCGTCATCACGCGGGTGTGGGGCCTGATGGAGAGAGAGGCCCCTGCCCGCATAGCGGGTTCCCTACCGAACGCCGAGACAAAGCCCCACCCCGCGGCGGTCCACCGCCTGGACCGGAACACCACGGGCGTCCTGGCCGTGGCCCTGCGGGGGGACGCGCTGAGGGCGTTGGAGGGCCTCTTCAAGGAGCGGCGCGTGAGCAAGCGCTACCTGGCCATTGTCGTGGGCCATGCGCCCGAGGTCACCGAAATCGACGCCCCCCTTCTCAAGGACGCGGAGGCCAACACCGTGCGGGTCTCGCGGGAGGGAAAGTCCGCCCGTACCCGCTGCCGCTGTCTGGCAAGCGACGGAGAACTGTCTCTCGTTGAGGTGGAGCTGCTGACGGGCCGAACGCACCAGGCCCGCGTCCACCTGGCCCACATTGGCTGCCCCATCCTGGGTGACCGGAAGTACGGCGACTTTGAGGCCAACCGCCAGTGGAAGACCGTCCACCGCCCTTTGCTGCATGCCTTTGAGCTGACGTTTCCCGACGACGATTTGCCCCCGGCTCTGTCTGAACTGACCGGAAAGACCTTCCGCGCCCCCCTGCCGCCGGATATGCGGAAGATTATCGACAGCCGGGGGTGGGAGGCCGTAGAAGATGAGGACAAGGCGACAACGGACCAAGGGCTTATAATTTAAGAGGAAAGGAGGCGTTCGATAGATGAATCCGGCAGGAAGCCCCCTGCAGGGGAAAGTAAGGACCATGCAACCCGGCGTTAAAGCTCTTCTTCTGCGGTTGGCGCTGGCATTGGCCGTCGCTGTTGCCCTGTACTTCGCGGCAGACCAGTGGACGATGAGCGTCTGGAACAATGAGGAATCCCTCGTTGTGCGCGTGCTGGAGGCGGGACCGGAAAGCCTCGTGCCCGGTGAAACACAATTTCAAATGCTCCAGCGCGGACTGAAGATCCTCCTCCTCACGGGGGACCAGCGGGGCGTCACCGCGGATATCACCGCCGTGCGTCTGGCAGGCAGCGGCGTCGAGCCGCTCCCCGGGCGGCGGTATCTCTTAGTATCCGATACGTTTGAGGACGGCACGGTGCAGTATTCCATCGCGGACGCCTACCGCATCCCCTCGCTCGTGGCCTTCATCGCCGCTGTGGGGCTGCTGTTGATCGCCTGCACGGGCTGGCGGGGGTTCTGGGCCCTGCTTGGACTGGCCGCTTCCATCGCTGTTCTGCTTGGGGTCATGATCCCCCTTGTGGCCCAGGGCTGGCCCCCCGTGCCGGTGGCTCTGGCCTCGGTGCTGGTCCTCTCAACGGTGACGGTGTTCTGCGTGGTGCGCCGTCCCCGCTGCCGTTCCTCTGCCCTGCTGGGCAGCCTGGGGGGCGCGGGCTGTGGATTTCTGCTTGGGGCGCTGATGGTCCATGTCTGGCAGCTCACGGGCCTGGCCGGGGAGGGCTCTGCGCTCCTGGCCTCCACGCTGCCGGGCATTGATATGCGGGGTATCCTGCTGTCCGCGGTCCTTGTGGGGGCCATTGGGGCAGTGCTCGACGTGGGCATCTCCGTCACGGCCTCGCTGGCGGAGCTCGTGGACTACGACCCGGACATTCCCCTCGGCCGCCTGTGGCAGGCAGGCGTCAACGTGGGGAGCGAGGTGCTGGGCAGCATGATCAACACCCTCATCCTGGCCTACCTGGGAAGCTCGCTGCCCATGGCGGTCCTCATCAGCAGCGCTGGGGTGAATATCCTTGGGCTGCTCAACGATCCCTACATCGGCCAGGAGATCGTGCAGAGCCTGGCGGGGACGACGGGGCTGCTCCTGACGGTCCCCGTGACGGCTTTCGTGTTCGTTACGCAGGAGGCCTGGGCCCGGCGTAGACGGGAGAGGATCGCGGCAGCATGAGCTCAAATCTGAAGGCAGCCATTGACATTGGCAGCAACTCCATCAAGCTGCGCGTCGGGCGATGGGAGGATGGGCAGGTCTCCGTCCTGCTGGACACCACCGAGGTCGTCCGGTTGGGGCGCGGATTCAAAGGGGAGGACGGCCCCCGCATCCTCGACGAGACGATGGAGAACGCCGTTCGTGTCGTGACGGAGATGACGGCCCGTGCGCGGGCGATGGGCGCGGATATCCGTATGGTGGGGACGATGGCGCTGCGCCAGGCCGTGAACGCCGGGGAGTTTTTGGCCCGGATACGGGAGGCGACGGGGCTGGAGATAAAGATCCTCTCCGGCGAGGAGGAGGCGTTCTACTCCTGGCAGGGAGCGATGTCGGGCCCGGATAGGGAACTCTCCGGCGACCTTGTGATGTTCGACACGGGGGGCGGCAGCACGGAGTTCGTCTTTGGACAGAAAAACAAGATAGGTAAGATACAGAGCGTGCCCACCGGCGCGGTCTCCCTCACGGAGCGTTTTCTGGGCGGAGGCCCCGTCCGTCAGGCGGCCCTGGACGCCGCGATGGAGCATGTTTCCTGCCTTTTGCTGGAGAATGGGATCGAGCGGCAGCACCCCACGGTCCGACCCTCCGTTGTGGGGTTGGGGGGTGGAGTGATTGCGATGGTCTCGGTCAAGAGCGGGGAGGATCCCTTCATTCCCGTGGACCTGCACGGCAAAAGCCTGACGCAGAAGGACATCACCCGGCAGATGCGGCTCTACGCCTCCCTCACTCTGGAGGAGCGGCAGAACGTCATCGGCCTTCCCCCGTCACGGGCGGACGTCATCCTGGGGAGCGCGTGCATCGTCCTTTGCATACTGAAGGCGCTGAACGTCCCCTCCTGCCTCGCCAGCATCAACGGCCTGCGTCACGGTGTCCTGATGGAGATGTTCACAGGAGCCGAACAACACCAATAAAAACGCGGGAGCCGGAAACGGCCCCCGCGTACCTTTTTCGTGTTCCTTTTTACCGTTTTCTCCACGCCAACAGGGCAAGAAGCGCTATCCCTGCCGGCAAGCCGAAAAGCCCCGTGTTGCAACCTCCGCTGCCAAGGCCAAGGACATCTGTGATCACTTCGCCCCACTCGTCCCACCAGCCCCAATCCCTGTCCAGCTTGGACCTCCAGATGGTGAGGCTGAACCGGGCGCTTGAACTCCCAGCGCTGTTGCTGACCTGTACAGGGATAGTGTAGATACCCTCTGCACCCCTCGCCGGCCGGCCGCTGATGGTCATTTTGGTGCGGTCGCTGTTGACGGAATACCCTAATCCGCTGGGAAGGTAGTAAGGGATACCCCATGTGAGATTCGTCCCCTCGGCCTCAATGGTAGCGCTGTAAGAATAATCTACAAACCCTTCCGGCAGGCT
>JAEEGY010000084.1 GCA_016280565.1 Fretibacterium sp. | reverse complement strand
GGCGCCGACCGTGGAGCGCGTGCCCGTCCTTCCCGTTGCTGTGCGCCTGCCCTGGGCGGCCGTGGGGACCGTGACGCGCCTGTTGGAGGGGCAGGGGGCCGGGGGCCTGGCATGGGACTATGGCGGGGAGGGAACGGCCTCTCCGTCCGGGGTCTCCGTCACGGCCAGCGTCCCCTGCGCTTCCATCGAGGCTCTGGCTAAAACCCTGGACAGCCTCAGGGCGCAGGGAGTCATTGAAGACTGGGAAGGTATGAAGGGAGGAGCCTGAAGAATGAACTTCGACAGGCAGGAAGCCTTAGTGCCAGCGGCGGCGCATGGATGCGCCCGCTTGCCGCTGGCCGACGCATTGCGCTATCGTTATCCCTCGCGGCGAGCCGTCGTCTTCGGCACGCGGGGCATGGTCGCGACGGGGCAGCCTCTGGCCGCTCAGGCAGGGCTCGACATTCTGAAACGGGGCGGGAACGCCGTAGACGCGGCGGTGGCCACGGCCGCCTGTCTCACCGTGGCGGAGCCCACCTCAAACGGGATCGGGGGAGATTGCTTCGCCCTGGTCTGGATGGAGAAGGAGAAAAAACTTCATGGTCTGAACTCCAGCGGTCCAGCTCCGATGTTAGCCGATGCGGAGGCCCTGAGGGCCGCGGGACACCGTGAAATGTCGCCTCTGGGCTGGGCGGCGGTCACGGTCCCCGGGGCCCCGGCGGGCTGGTCGGAGCTCGTTCGACGGTTTGGAAAACTCACCCTCGCGGAGGACCTGGCCCCGGCCATCGCCTATGCCCGTGAGGGGGTGGCGGTCTCGCCCACGGTATCCCTGCTGTGGCGTCAGGCCTTTGAAAAAGACTCGCGAAGTCAGGCCGTGGACTTTGGGGAATGGTTCAAGACCTTTTGTCCAGAGGGACGCGCCCCCATGCCGGGCGAGGTCTGGCGGTCGTCCGCCCACGCGGAGACCCTGAGCCGTATTGGGGAGAGCGGGGCGGAGGATTTTTACCGCGGGGAGCTGGCAGACAAGCTCGAAGCCTTTGCCCAGGCGACGGGCGGTTGGTTGAGAAAAGCTGACCTCGCCGGTTTTTCCCCGGAGTGGGTGGAGCCCATCTCCGTTTCCTTCCGCGGGTTCGACGTGTGGGAGATCCCCCCCAACGGGCACGGCATCGCGGCGCTGATGGCCCTGAAAATTCTGGAGGGGCTGAAGCGGCCCGGCGAACGGGAGACGGAAGAAACGTACCATCTTCAAATTGAGGCAATGAAGCTGGCCTTCGCCGACGTGCGGACCTTCGTGGCCGACCCGCGCTTCATGACCTGCCGGACGGAGGACCTGCTCTCTGACGCTTACCTGGAAAAACGCCGGGCCCTGATTGGGCATGAAGCCCTGGACCCGACGCCCGGCCATCCCGAGCGGGGCGGAACAGTCTACCTCGCGGCGGCGGACGGGGAGGGCAACATGGTCTCGATGATCCAGAGCAATTACATGGGCTTCGGCTCCGGGCTGGTGGTGCCGGGTACTGGCATCGCCCTGCACAACAGGGGCGCGAACTTCAGCCTCGACCCCGCGTCGCCTAACGTCCTCGCGCCGTGCAAAAAGCCCTATCACACCATCATCCCCGGGTTCCTCACGAAAGCGGGCGAGGCCGTGGGGCCCTTTGGCGTGATGGGGGCCTTTATGCAGCCCCAGGGTCACGTGCAGGTTATCACCAACCTCGTTGACTTTACCATGAACCCTCAGGAGGCCCTGGACGCGCCGCGCTGGCAGTGGATCAGCGAAAAGAAGGTTCTGTTGGAGCAGGCCGTGTCCCCTGATATTGTGAGGGGCTTGAGAGAGCGGGGGCACGAGGTCGATGTGCTGGAGGACTCCACGTCGTTTGGGCGCGGGGAGATGATTTTGCGTACGGCCTCCGGCAGTCTTGCGGGGGCCACGGAGCCGAGAACCGACGGTTGTGTTGCCGTCTGGTGAGCTTTGTTCTATCATTTACCCGTTGAGTACATGCACAATGAAAGGAGTTCAAAGATGTTTCGACGTTTGTTGTCTATTTACACGCGGTTCCTGAGGATCGGGGCCTTCACCATCGGTGGAGGGATCGTCATGCTGGGGGTCATCGAGTCCGAGGTGCGGGCCACCGGGGAGTTCTCTGACGAGGAGATCGCGGACATGATCGTCCTGGCGACGGCCGTGCCGGGTCCCATCGCCACCAACCTCTCCTTCGTGGCCGGCAAGGCAATGGAGGGCTGGTCCGGAGCGCTGGCGGCGGTCTTAGGAACGGCCACGGCTCCGTTCCTGGTCATTCTCCTGCTCTCGTCCCTCATCATC
>JAEEGY010000083.1 GCA_016280565.1 Fretibacterium sp. | reverse complement strand
GGAGTCGGTTTTGGTTCCGGCTGGGGTTCTGGTTCCGGTTCATGCTGAGGTTCCGGTTGAAGTTCCAGCTGAGGTTCAGGCTGCGCCTCAGGTTTAGGCTCCGGTTCTGGCGACGGTTGGGGTTTGGGGACCGGGTCCAGTGGGACCTCAGGGACCGGTTCGGCTTTTGCGCTCTGAGGTGTCCTCTCTTTTTCTGTTTGGGGTTCTGTTTTGGGGGCCTTTGTCTCTGTGGCGACGAGCAGATCCGGCTTCGCCGCGGCGGGAGGCTCTGAAGATGACCCAAGAGGGGCCAGGAGCAGTCCTGTCCTCTCGCTGGGAAAGGGGTTCTGCCCCTCCCTTCCCGATCCACCATTCAGCCAATCCGTCAGATCCTGTCTCACGCCGCCTCACCCCATGCTCAGTTTAACAAATTTTCGTGAGTTTGCAATGAGGCCCCGAACCGGAGCGACATTGAATGAGATAAAAAATCCTTCTCCATGCTATAATTTATAAGATAAGTATGCTCCACCGGGCGCGGGGCAAAGGGGATGAAGGACAGTGGGGCTTGACGGGCGCCGTATTGTGCTGGCGCGGCATGGACAAACGCAATGGAACCAGGAACGCCGCTTTCAGGGAAGTACGAACACCCCGCTGAACGAAACGGGCAGGGAACAGGCCCGCGCGCTGGCTGCCCGCCTGTCCTCCTGGCCCATGGAGGTCATCTACTCCAGCCCGCTGGACCGCGCTCTCTACACTGCTTCTGTTGTTGGGGAACGCCACGGGCTATCCCCCATCGTCCTGCCGGAGCTCCGCGAGGTGGGCTTCGCAGGCTGGGAGGGGCAGTCCATCCCGGAGCTGGCGAAGGCGGGGGATTTTGCGCGCTGGCGGGCAGACCCGTTCTTCAACCCACCCGAGGGAGGCGAGACGGGGGGAGAGATCCTGTGGAGGTTATCCCGTGCGGTGGAGACTATCCTGGAGGGGCCGCAACGGCAGATACTCATCGTGGCCCACGGCGGGGTTATGAGGGGGCTCTATGCTGTGCTGGCGGGCATGGACCCGCATAAGGTCTGGAACATGGACTTCTCGAACTGTGCGATAAGCGGAGTTGAGATGCGGTGGGGACGGCCCTGCCTGGCCTTCGCCAACGATGACCTGCACATCCGGGGCGGGGAGCCGGGGCAGCGAATGCCGGTGTGGTAGGCCGGACGAAAGCGGGGCTGAGAGATGCCAGAGGGGACACAACACAAGATGAGGATGGACTCGAACAAAGGGCTTTCCCCCGAAAGGGAGGCGGAGTTGTGGGCCCTTTGCCGCGCGGGGGACGACGCAGCCCGGGAGGAATTGATTGTCGCCTACCGGCCCTTAGTGTTCTGGCTTGCCGGGAAGATCCACGCAGCCCCTTCCCTGAGGCAGGATATCATCCAGGAGGGGATGCTGGCCCTGATCCGGGCAGTGGACCGCTTCGACCCCGGCCGGGAGTTCAAGTTTTCCACCTATGCCTGTTACAGGATACGGGGGCAGATGCTCAATATGCTGGACCGCTCCGAACGGAAAGCACCCATTCCCGTCCCGGACGAATGGATACAGGTGGTCCATGAGGAGCCGGAGGACGAGGACTGGCAGGACGCGGTGGAGGGCATCTCCCACCTTGAGGGGCGGGAGGCCGAGGTGGTGTCCGCGCTTTTCTTCGAGGGGAAGGCTCCGCGGGATGTCGCCGCCGAACAACAGCTTGACGTCAGTCACGTCTACCGGCTGAGGCGCGCTGCCGTCGCCCATATCCGAGCCTGGCTGGGGCTCCCTGCCCCAGCTAAGGGTTAGCAGCCACGCCATAAATGCCGGGGAAGGCGGGATAAATTAATAATTGAGGAGAGAATTCCTTTTTCTTTAGGGGGTGAGATCATAGATGGGCCAGGGAGGCATAGAGAGACGCACCGCCGCTGTCATTCGCTGGCTGGAGCGTTTTCAGAATTCTTACCGGGCGGGAGCCCTGGAGAGCGCCCTGATGGATGCGGAATGCGCCCGGGCCGACCTGGAGGATTTGCGCATAGATGTGTGGGAAAGGGTGGGGCGGGCTTCGCTCCCCCGCCGGCTGAGGGCCGGTGCGGTGTGTGGGCTGCTCCTCTCTACATCCCTGATCGTCATGGCGACGGCCTCCCCCATTGCGAGGGGAGAGGGATTCATACCAGCCGCAGTGCAGGCCCCACTGCCCCGTTCTCCTGTGGTGGCGGAGTTGACACCTCCACCCGCCTTGCAGCCGGAGGCGAGGCCATCCGTCAGTCCTCCGGGGCAAAAGGCCGTCCGGCACGAGGCGCGTCCCCAAAAGAAGGAGCGTCCGGCACGGAAAGCTGGCGTGGAGCCGGTGCGTGAAGAGGTTACAGCAAGACATCCAGCGAGGGTAGTGCCTGATGACAAGCTGTTCTCGCTGGTTCAGACAGGAGCCCGTGCTTTAAAGAACGAGGATCCCGTGATAAAGATCCATCGAAGGATCGGGAAGGGAGAGGATAACCCTTGAGTCGTGTGTTTT
>JAEEGY010000082.1 GCA_016280565.1 Fretibacterium sp. | reverse complement strand
TGCAGAGCTCCGGCGGCGGGTGTGATGCAGGTCTGGGCGGAGAGGTGCTGCTGGCGGAGGCCGGGATGATAGTGCTTAGGAGGAAATAGGCGCACTTAGAGCGGGCTGTGCCGGATCTTGACTCCGGCACTTGTCCCCGGCGCGAAAGTGTGGTATATTTCTCTTTGCTCTGTTCGCGGCGTAAGGCGCGAGGCAGGGGTTATACGAAGCAGAGGTCCTCTCGCCTGAGCGGCGTCCCTCCAAAAGGGATTGCTGCCGGGCCGCAAAGCAGACGGTTCTCTCCGTAAGGATAGTGCGGAGCATAGAATACGAAATTTGTGCGGGGACAAGGGGAACTTGTCCCCGTTTTTCTTTAAAATTTGTACGGAGGTGAGGCTTATATTGCCCAGGAATGAGGAGGACGCGCCGCGGGTCAACGAGGAGATTACCGTGCCGCAGGTGCTGTTGGTGGACGAGAACGGGGTGAAGGTGGGCCCGACGGACACGGAGGAAGCCATTCGTATGGCCGAGGAGAGGATGCTGGACCTCGTGGAGGTCGCCCCCATGGCGAAGCCACCCGTGTGTCGTATCATGGACTATGGCAAGTACCGCTACCAGCTCCAGAAAAAGGAAAAGGACGCCCGCAAGAAACAAAAGGTCCAGGCGCTGAAGGAGATCAAGATGCGCCCGAAGATCGATGAACACGATTTCGACTTCAAGATGAAGGCCATCCGAACTTTCCTTGAGGGCGGGCACCGCGTGAAGGTGTCGGTGTTCTTCCGCGGACGGGAGATGGCGTTCCTGAACCGTGGCGAGGAAGTGCTGAACCGGGTCATCGCGGAGTGCGGCGACGCGGGCAAGTGTGAAGGAGCCCCGCAGATGGAAGCCCGTTATATGCGGATCCTCGTGCCGCCACAGCCCCAGGCACAGCCCACAACGGCGTCCGAAAAAAAGGTGGCTGATGACGCCCCGGAGGCTGATGTTTAATGCGGGGATAGCCCGCCTTGAACGATAAATATAAAATTAGCACAGTAAGGAGAAATGTCTTATGCCCAAGATGAAATTGAAGTCGCACTCCGGTGCAAAGAAGCGCTTTTTCCGCACGGCGACTGGCAAGCTGGCCTACCGTAAATGTGGCCGCTCCCACATCATGGTCCACAAGGGCGCCAAGCGCCTGCGCTCCCTGCGCAAGACGGGCTATGTCACAGACACGCTCATGGAGCAGATGAACCACCTGCTTCCCTACGGCAAATAAGGCCAGCGGGAAAAGCTCAGAACGAAACTTCAGGAAGGATGATAATAAATGCGCGTCAAGGGTGCATCTGTCAGCAATAAAAAGAGGAAAAAGCTGTTTACCATCACGAAGGGCTACTGGGGCCAGCACAAGAACGCCTACCGCCGCGCGCGCGAGGCGTACCTGGCTGCGCTGTCCCGCGCCTATGCCGACCGCAAGCGCAAGAAGCGCGACTTCCGCCGCCTGTGGATCACGCGTATCAGCGCCGCGGTCCGCTCCGAGGGCATGAGCTACAGCGCCTTCATGAACGGGCTGAAGAAGGCGGGGATCACGATGAACCGCAAGATGCTCTCCGAGCTCGCCATTCATGATATGCAGGCTTTCCGCAGTCTGGTGGAGCAGGCGAAGGCGGCCGCGAAGTAGGAAACAGACACCAGGGGGGATGACCCCGGGCTTGGGGGCGCGCGACTGTACCTGGATGGGCACCCTGTGCCCTGCGGGGACAGGACGGGCGCCCCTGTTTTTTTAAGGAGGCAGGATAATTTGAACCCTGTGGCTGAAAGTATAAAGGAACAAATAAAGGGGGTGCGGACAGCCTTTGAGGAGGCGCTGGCCAGTGCCTCCCAGACGGAGGCGCTGGAGGAGGCCCGTGTCCGTTTCACGGGAAAGAAGGGCGAGCTGACGTCGCTCCTGAGGTCCCTGGGGAAGCTCTCCTCCGAGGAGAGGCCCGCCGTGGGGCAGGAGCTGAACGCTCTGCGCGACGAGATGGAGCAAAAGCTTGAGGCCCGCAAGGTCCAGCTCCGGGACGCGGAGAACGAGCGCCTTGAGGCGGAAGAACGGATCGACGTCACACTTCCCCCGCGTGGCCGGCCTGCGGGAGCCTTCCATCCCGTGTTCCAGACGCTGCACGAGCTGGTGAACATCATGCAGGGCCTGGGCTACTCCGTCGCGCTGGGGCCGGAGAAGGAGGAGGAACACTACAACTTCGATTGTCTGAACATGCCCTCCTGGCACCCCGCCCGCGATATGCAGGACACCTTCTACTTCCCAGGCGAGGGCCAGGGCGGCCGCTCCCTTCTGCGGACCCACACGTCGCCCGTGCAGGTGCGCTCCATGCTGAAGTACGGCGCGCCGCTGCGCATCGTCTGTCCCGGCAAGACCTACCGCCGCGACAATGACCCCACCCACTCTCCCATGTTCCACCAGATGGAGGGCCTGATGATCGACAAGGATGTCTCCTTCTCCGTCCTCAAGGGCACGATAAGCGAGATGACAAGCGCTTTCTTTGGCCGGCCGCTGAAAAACCGTTTCCGCGCCAGCTATTTCCCCTTCACGGAGCCCTCGATGGAACTGGACATTGAGTGCGTGGAGTGCAGCGGGCGCAACCCCCACTGCCGCGTCTGCAAGGGCACGGGCTGGCTGGAGGTGGGTGGCATGGGTATGGTGCATCCGGCGGTCATCCGCGCCGGGGGCATCGACCCCGACGTGTACAACGGCTTTGCCTTCGGGTTCGGCCTGGACCGTATGGCGATGCTCAAATACGGCATCAGCGACCTGCGCCTGTTCTTCGATGGAAACGTCTCCTATTTCTTATCAGGGAGGGATGCGTAAATGTTCGTGTCCTGGGAACTGCTGAAGGATTTTATCGAGCTGGACATCTCGCCCGAGGAGGCCGCGGAGCGCCTGACGCTCTCCGGCACGGAGGTGGAATCCATGACGCGCCCGGAGGGAAAGCTGAAGGGTGTCGTCGTGGCGAGGATAGAGACGTTGGAGAAGCACCCCACGGACGGGCACCTCTTTGTGGCGCACCTGAACTCCGGAGGCGGACGCTCCCACCTCTGCGTCACCAGCGCCCGGAATATGAAGCAGGGCGACTTAGTGTTCTACGCGGGGGCGGGCTCCGTGCTGCCGGACGGGACGGAGCTTGGGATGCGCGACTTCGCCGGGGTGGAAAGCGCCGGGATGATGCTCTCCGCGGCGGAGCTGGGCCTGCCGGACGTGGACTCGCCCGACGGGCTGTTGATCCTCCCGTCCGACGCCCCCGTCGGAACGGAGGCCACCACGCTCTATCACATTGGGGACACCCTTTTGGACGTCTCCATCACGCCCAACCGCGGCGATCTGCTGAGCGTGGTGGGCGTCGCCCGGGAGCTCAAGGGTCTGTTCCCGGACTCCACCCTCACCCTGCCCTACTGGCTGCGGCCCCTTGAGCAGGAGAAGGCCTGGACGGAGGATTTCGGGGCCATCTCCCTGCCGGACAAGGGCTGCCTGTGTTACCGCCTGGGGCTCGCCACGGGCGCGAAGATGGGGCCCTCGCCCCTCACGGCGCGTGTCGACCTCTGCCACCTGGGCATGAGGCCCCTTGTGAACGCTGTGGACGTGACCAACTACGTCATGCTGACGTTGGGCCAGCCTCTCCACGCCTTTGACCTGAACACCCTGCCCGCCCGGGAGATCACGGTGCGCGCCGCCCACGAGGGCGAGGTCATGACGACGCTGGACGGCAAGGAACGTACTTTGACACCGCAGGACATGCTCATCACCAGCGGGGGCGAGGCCATCGCCCTGGCCGGCGTGATGGGCGGCCAGCAGACCGGCATCAACGACGACACCCACACGGTGGTGGTGGAGAGCGCCTGCTTCTCCCCCGTCCGCGTGGGTCACACGTCGCGCCGTCTGGGCATCAGCTCGGAGGCGGCGTTCCGCTTTTCCCGTACGGTGGACCCGACCCTGAGCCGGACGGCCCTGTCGGCTTCCCTGACGCTCATGAGGGAGTGGTGCGGCGCGGAGGTGGACTACCGGCCTCTGGCCGCGGAGAACGAGTACCCGGCCCCCCAGCCCGTCACGCTGACGAAGAAGAAGCTTTCGACCTACCTCTCCTGGGACAACATGGACGAGGCCACTAAGATCATCGAAGGGTTCGGCATCAGGCACACATCCGGCAACGGAGACCAGCGCACTTTCCTTCCCCCCACCTGGCGGCCGGACATCGCCATTGAGGAGGACCTCATCGAGGAGGTGGGGCGCTTCCGCGGGTACAACGACGCTCCCAGCCGTCTGCCGGGCGAGCCGGCACACCGGGCGGACATCGGCGCCCCCACGCGCCTGGCTGCATTCGTGCGCCAGGTCCTGATCGCCCGGGGCTATGTCGAGGTCATGACCTACAGCTTCCTGCCGGAGGACTTCCCCAGCTGGCTCCGTCTCGCGAAAGACGACCTGCGGGCGCACCCGCTGACGCTGGCCAACCCCATCAGCCGCGACCAGACCGCCATGCGGACGACCCTCGTGCCGGGGCTCCTGATGAGCCTGAAGGCAACGCTGGCCTCCGGCTGGCGCGGGCCGGTACGTGCCTTTGAGCAGGGGCGGACCTTCCTGAGGGAGTCCATCGATTCCTCCGCCCATGTTGAGATCGACAGGGTCGCGGGCCTGGTCTTCAACGGCTCCGACCCCCGCACGCCCTGGAAGGGGCAGGAGGAGGATTTCTACTCCGTCAAGGCGGACGTGATCGCGCTGATCGAGGAGCGCGGCTTCCGGCCGGTCTTTGTCCCCGGGCACGAGCCCTTCGCCCACGCGGGGCAGACGGCCGAGGTCCGTATTGCACTTGACGGCGGCGAGAGCCAGAGGATCGGCTGGCTCGCCAGGCTGAAACCCGCCCTGGAGCAGGAGATGGACGTGAGTGGCCCGGTGTGCCTGTTCGAGCTTGACCTTGCCCCCCTGGAGGAGGCGAAACGCCCAGCCCTGCATCCCGTGAGCTCCTTCCCGGCCTCGCTCCGGGATATCTCCCTGCTCGTCGCAAACGACCGGGGGCAGGACGCCGTGGCAGCAGATATCGCGGCCGTCGTCCGCGAGGCCGCGCAGGCCGAGGGCACGGGCACGAACGGAGAGATCCTGGAGTCGCTTCGGCTCTTCGATGTCTATGAGGGCAAGGGGATCCCGGAGGGGTTCCGCAGCATGGCCTACTCGCTCAGCTACCGCCTGCCGGACCGCACCCTCAAGGACGAGGAAGTTGAGGCTATCCACGGCCGCGTGAGGGAGAGCCTGTCGCAGAGAGGTTACAGCATACGTTGATGCCTTCGCCCCGCCGGAGTTTTCCGGCGGGGCACATTTGGGAAGGTGAGGGATTTTTCATGGAAATGAAGAACATTGAGGGACTTGTGGACAATCTCTCGGAGGCCGTCGAAACACTGATACAGGAGAGGGATAACCTGAAGCAGGAGGTCGCACGCCTCAGCGCTCATGCCGCCGAGTGCGACCAGGAGTGTGCGCAGATGAAGCAGGAGTTGGACCGGATCCGTGAGTCCGCCGCGGAGGAGAATCAGCGAATGGAACATGACAGCTCTGAGATCGCGGCAAAGCTGAAAGTCCTGAACGACCGTCTGATCGCGCTTGTTGCTTCCTCGTCCGAGGAGCCTTTTGCGGAACAAGGATAAAAGCCGTGGATACGCTGAGAGAGGTTTATCTCTCCATTGGGAAGGGGAGCTACAGCATCAGGACACCCCTGAACGAAGAGGACCTGGAGCGGGTGAAAGCGTTAGTCCGTCAAGCGGGCCCACACCCAGGGAATTGTGCGCACGTGCCGTTCCGCGGCATGGACCAGGAGACCCTTTTGCTGCTCACGTGCCTTCAGCTTGCTTACTCGCTGGACTCTGTGACGGCCAAGCTGGAGGAATTGTCGAAACGTCTTGGGATATTGCCAGAGGAACCGGAAGAAACGGAAGAGCCGGAGGGACCGGAGGAAACGGAACAAACGGAAGAACTGGAGGAACCGGAAACGAACTTCCTCACCGAAGATTAATATTAACAGAAGGGATAGGGAAAACCTGGGCAGCGGCCTTGCCGCCGCTCAGGTCTCGCTTTCATCTTGCGCTTTAGGATGGTACGCGTCCCAAAGGGCACAAGGGAGCCTCTGAAACGCTTTGGAGGAAGGGCGCGTAAATGCCGTCGGTGTAACCGAGCGCATCCGACAAAAGACGTGCATCATTTTTCCAGGCGCTCACGAACGACATCACACAACCCCCTTTTTGACAGGAAACATTACCCTTAGGGGAGCCATAAGCTCTCCTCACTGGTAATATGGCTCAGTATTATATCGTGAAAATTTTTTCTGTCAAGCCCCAATTTTTTGTTCGGCCCGTTATATAATAAAAGATACCTGAAAGTTAAGGAGTGGTAACAATGGGTTCTATGAAAAGGCTGCGCTGGACGCTCTACATCACGGGGGCTATCCTGATCCTGCTGGGGTTGTGGAGCCTGCGGTATCCCGTGGAGGCGCTTCTGTCCCTGGCGTTCTTCCTGGGGCTTGGGTTCTGCGTGTCGGGGGTGAACTACATCGTCCCCTGCCTGTTCCGGGGGAACGGAGGAGTATATCCCTGGTGGTTCATAATCTTCGGGATCCTGGACCTGATGCTCGGCGCCGTCATGCTGGGGCGTATCGGACTGACGGCGTTCATGCTCCCGCTCTTTGTGGCGGCGTGGCTCGTCTTCGCTGGGGTGGCCCGCATCCTCACCTCCTTCCGGCTGAAGGCGCTGGGGCTCTCCCGATGGTGGCTGACGCTCCTGAACGGCGTGATCATCATCCTGCTGAGCTGCCTGATGACCGCGTCGCCTTTGGTGGCCGGGCTCTCCGTCGTGATGATCCTGTCGGGGACGCTCATCACCAAGGGGCTTTTGCTCATCATGGAGGGCCGCGTGGTCTTCTCCGATTAAACGTCCCCCCGTGCAGGAATGGGCCTCAATGCCGGTACCCTGAACGGGGCAAATGTGCTATCATCCTTTAGGAAAACACAGGGGCGGCCTGTATGCCTTTTGAGCCCGTGCCCTGTGGGTATTAGATTGGCATCAGCCAGGAGGCAGAATCATGAGCAAGGAATTTGAGAAGATTGAGAAACTTCTGGGGAACGAGGCGGAGACACTTCTGAACCACGAGTGCAAGACGGTGTCTAAGGATATGCTGTCCCTGCCCGGCCCCGACTTTGTGGACCGCGTGGTCAGCCTGACGGACAGGCCCATCGGCGTGCTGCGCGCCATGCAGACGCTGTTTGGTCACGGCCGGCTGGCAAACACGGGCTATATCTCCATCCTTCCTGTGGACCAGGGCATTGAGCACTCCGCCGGGGCGTCCTTTGGCCCCAACCCCATCTACTTTGACCCGGAGAACATCATCAAGCTGGCCATGGAGGCCGGCTGCAACGCCGTGGCGACGACCCTGGGCGTGCTGGGGGCCGTGGCGCGCCGCTACGCCCACAAGATACCCTTCGTCCTGAAGCTGAACCACAACGAGCTCCTGACCTATCCCAACAAGTTCGACCAGGTGCTCTTCGCGTCCGTGGAGCAGGCGAAGGAGCTGGGGGCCGTGGCCGTCGGCGCGACGATCTACTTCGGCAGCGACGAGTCCACCCGCCAGATCCAGGAGATCTCCAGGGCGTTCCACGCCGCTCACGAGATGGGCATGGCGACGATCCTGTGGTGCTACCTCCGTAACAGCGCCTTCAAGGTCAAGGCCGACGACAAGGTGACGGACTATCACGCCTCCGCGGACCTGACGGGCCAGGCCAACCACCTGGGCGTCACCATCGAGGCGGACATCATCAAGCAGAAGCTGCCGGAGAACAACGGCGGCTACAAGGCCATGGGCAAGGGTTATGGCAAGACCTCCAAGGAGATGTACGACAAGTTGACCACGGAGAACCCCATCGACCTGGCCCGCTATCAGGTGGCGAACTGCTACATGGGCCGCGCCGGACTCATCAACTCCGGCGGCGCTTCCGGCGGGGCCAGCGACCTGGCCGAGGCCGTGCGTACGGCAGTGGTCAACAAGCGCGCGGGCGGCATGGGCCTCATCCTTGGCCGCAAGGCGTTCCAGCGCCCGATGAAGGAGGGCGTGGAGATCATCAACGCCGTGCAGGACGTCTACCTCTGCAAGGAGGTCACCGTCGCCTAAGGGGCGGCTGGCCTTTCACACAAAGCCATAAACGAAGAGGGGCCGCGGTGCCCCTCTTCTGTTAGCTCACGAACTCATCCCGCATGGGGGTGAAGACGTCCAGCAGGGACCCGGCCTCCAGGCAAAGCGTAGCGTGGGGAACATTGGCCGGGAACGCCAGTGTGTCTCCCGCCGCGACCTCCACGTCCTCGCCGTCCGCCGTGAAGCGGAACCGGCCGGAGAGGATGTAGGTGTTCTGGCAGTGCGGATGGCTGTGTACGGCGATCGTGCTCCCCTGCTCCAACGAGACCTCCGCGGTCATCAGCTTGGGAGTGTAGGCCAGCACCCTGCGGCTCATCCCCCCGCCTAAATCTTTCGCCTGTGAGTCCTTATGGTAAACGATATTCGCGTTCATTCTATGAATTCTCCTTTCGATAAGTTATCCGCTTGAGCCTGTCCGTGACTTCCGGCATCAGTTCGCTGTCCTCAAGGATGACATCAATATCAAACTTACCCTGCATCCCATAGACATCGACCAACGCGTCCAGGACAGCGCCGCGAAGCCCCCGGATATCCCTGCCCGGCTCCGGCAGGACCAGCACTCTGTAGGCCCCGCGCCCAACCTGCTCAAGGCGGTAATCCCTGAGAAGGCCGGCACGGGCAAACCTCTCATCGACCGTTTCCGGCATCACGGGCTTGCCGGTGGGAGTGAAGGTAATGTTGGCAGCGGCAGCGTATGTCGCCTCGTTTTTACCGCTGTCATGTCTTTCCATTCGTCCCCTCCTCCTTTCGGTCCTCCGTGACAGATCAGCTTTCAGTTCCCCTGAATGACGCCGGACTTCTCATACCCGCCGCCACTCGCCGCAATACGCCAAATCCCGGGAACGGGGCAGTGCATCCCCGCCACGGGAATATTCTTCTCCGCCGCCATGTCCAGAAGGTATTTCCGCGCCTGGGGGGCCTTCTCCGGGTCCGTGTCATATTTCACGGCCATCTGTGGCAGGGGGAGCTGTATCTCGGCAAAATGCAAAATGTCTCCCGCGACAAGCAGTTCCCCATCGCCCGCTTTGACGTGGAACGCGGCGTGTCCCGGCGTGTGGCCGGAGGTGTCCACAGCCGTGATTCCGGGCAGCGGAGTCTCCCCAAACTCAAAAACGCGCAGCCTGTCTTCGTAGGGCGCGAATGCTTTTTTGACGTTCTCGTCCTTCTTTTCATCGAGCCACCAGTCCCGCTCGACCCGGGAGACATAGACCTCAGCCCTGGGGAATACCGCCTTGCCCCCGGCGTCCGCCAGGCCGCCGAAGTGGTCCATGTGCAGATGCGTCAGGAAGACAGCGTCGATATCCGACGGGGAGACGTTCGCTTCCTTGAGCGCGTCCATCATCTTCCCGCCCCTGGCAGCACCCAGCCCCGTATCAAACAGGACCGTGCGGTCAGGGAACTTCACGAGAAAGGCCAGAATTTGGCTTTTCAGTTTTCCGTCCGGGACGTAGCGCGCGATCTGCTCTTCCGTTGCACCGACAAGCAAGGAGACCGGGCTTTCCCCCTGCATATCCAGCAGGGGAAAGACCTGCATACTTCCAAGTTTAACGGACGCGGCGTGCGCGGCGGCGGTTTCCATGAGAAGGAACAGCATAGCTAAGGACAAAATAACCTGTTTCATTTTAATCATCTCCTTAAACTATATTATTCACTACTCCCTGTTTTTTGACAATATCCGCCAGGATAAACGAGATACCCCTCCCGTATCTCACAGCTCCAACAATTTTAAAAGGGCCCCGACGTCCAGGTGCTCACGCACGGCGGCGGCCAGGGCGTCGTAGGCGGCCTCCTTCATGGCGTGGGTGTCCGTCACCGGCCGCTCCGGCAGGCCGCGGCGGGCGCGGACGGCGTTGAGCCACAGGTTGCGGAATCGGTCGCCCTCAAGGACGCCGTGAAGATACGTACCAGCGACGCTCAAATCGGGCCGGGCCAGGCCCTCGGGACCGTCATCAAGGGTGAACAGCGGGAGGACGGACTCATCCAGGCTGTTGGTTTTTCCATAATGAATTTCATACCCCGATACGGGGAT
>JAEEGY010000081.1 GCA_016280565.1 Fretibacterium sp. | reverse complement strand
TTGAATATCCCCGTGATGTAGCCCCGCAGCAGGGCAATGCCCAACACTGTGCCGGGCACAGCCATGGCGAACATGGTGACAAATTCCATGACGCTGCGGCCGGGGAATTTGCGCTTCACCACCAGGTAGGCGATGACCATGGACATGAAGGCCGTGATGAAGGCCGCGATCAGGGACAACATCATGGAGTCCCAGAAGGGTTGGAGCCCGCGGTCAAACACCTTCTGGAAATGGGTCGTGACCAGGGTGAACCGCCGGCCCCACTGCTGGAACAGCGCCCCAAGAGGGATCAGCGCGTACATGCCGATGACAAACACGGAGATCAGCATGCAGAAGGTCACCAGCGGCACCACCACCGACCGGTCTTTGACGGGCTGGCGCGCGCGGGAGGCCTTGCCGCTGAGGGTGGCCACGGACTTCCGCTCCAGCCAGTATTTCTCCATTGTGAACAGGACGATGGTCATCAGAAGCATGAAGACGGACATGGCCGCCGGCACCCGCGGGTCGCCCTGCAGTGCGTACTCGTTGTAGATCATCTCCGCCAGCGTGCGGAAGTCCCCGCCGATCATCTGGGGGTTGGCGAAGTCCGCCACCGACTCGATGAACGTCACCAGGAAGGCGTTGCCGATCCCCGGCAGCAGCAGAGGCAGCGTCACCGTGGTGAACACCTTCCAGCGTGAGGCCCCCATGTCCCGGGCCGACTCCTCAAGGGACGGCTCGATGTTGAGCAGCAGCCCCTTGAGCATCAGATAGCAGACGGGGAAAAACGTGAGTACCTGCACCAGCACAATGCCATGCAGGCCGTTGATGTTGGCGTCCATGATGCCCAAAAGCTGCCGCGTGATCAGGCCCCGCTTGCCGAACAGCATGATGGCGGAAAGCGACAGCACGAAGGGCGGCGACACGATGGGCAGCACCGAAATGACGCGAAACATGGGGCTGAAGGCCGTCTTAGTGTACATGTCCACGTAGGCAAAGACAAAGCCGATCAGTGTGGCGATCAGGCCGGAGATGAACCCCAGCAAAATCGTGTTGCGCACCGCCTTCTGAAAACTGCCCCGCTGGAACAGCGCCACATAGGCATCCATGGAGAACGCCGGATGGCCCAGACTGGCCTCCGCCTCTCGTAGGGTCTCCACATGGCCCCGAACCTCCTCCACAGGGAGACCGGCCGCCCCGGCAAAGGCGTTCATCGCCGCATCATCCACCTTCGCCAGGGCCTCATTCAACGCGGCGCGCGCCTTGACCACATCCTCCGCGTTGTTTCGCCGGTAGCGGTTGTAGAAGCGGTGAAACTCGCCCGCGCTGGCGCCCAGCACGCGAAAAGGTCCCCCTTCGGATTCCGGCAAAGTCTCCGCCGCACGGATAAACCACTCGCCGGCCGCCTTGAGCTCATCCAGCGTCCCCGTCTCACTTCGTGAAAAGCTCTGCGCCGTCACCGTCCACAGCGGATACACGATAAACAGCAGCAGGAACGCCATAATCAACAGTATCCCCATCACCAGAATAGGGTCCCCCAGCAGCTTTTTCCGCTCCAGTTCCCTGCCCTGCGATCTGGCCACTTTTCCATCACCTCGCCTGTCGCCTATCAATCACAAAGGCCGTCTGTCAACGCGGCAGACGGCCCTCTAAGTTAAAGCTCAGGAGAGGTCTGACCCCCCTGAGCTTTAACTCCATCAGCCGGTTATGCAGGTTATTTCGGCTGGACCTTTTCCTTAGAGATCGCGCTGTTCCACTTCTCGATCAACATGTTCTTGTTGGCACCTGTCCACTCGGAATCATATTTGATCAGCTTGATGTTCATGTCGATAAGCTCCTGGGCAGCCTCCGGGTCCTTGGCGCCCTTCACGGTCAGGAACTGAAGGGAACCCACCGTCTGGCCGATCTCCTGGCACTCCGGCGTCAGCGCGTACTCAATGAACAGCTTGGCCTCGTTCAGGTGCTTGCAGCCCTCGATGATGGCCGCGCCGCCCACCTCGTAGCCCGTTCCCTCGGCCGGCCCACCCAGCACGAAGTTATCGTAGCCCTGGTTGACCTTATAATCCAGGCCGGTGTGCAGGAAGCCGACGCCGATGGCCGCCTCGCCCAGCGCCACCTGGTGGGACGTGCCGGAGCCGGTCTTCACGTAGGTCGTCACGTTCTTATCCATGGCGGCGATCATCTCCAGGGCCTTCTTCTCCCCAAAGACCTGGAACAGGATGGAGGTGACCATCACACCCGTGCCCGTGGCGCCGGGGTTGGCCAGCACCAGCAGCCCTTTGTAATCCGGCTTGGTCAGGTCCTCCCAGGAGGTGGGGACCTTGAGCCCGCGTTCCTTCAGCTCCGTGCCGTCGCAGATGAAGCCGATCCAGCCCGAGTAAATGCCAAACCAGTAGGGGAAGCCCACCGCGTACTGCTCGCTGCGATAGTTCGCAACGCCCTTGCATTCCTTATAGGGATGCAGCAGGCCCTCTTTCGCCGCGGCGATATAGGGATCCCACGTGCCGCCGTACCAGACGTCGGCCTGAGGATTGTCGCGTTCCTCCTTGATACGGGTGAAGCAGTCATTGCCGCTGAGACGGATGTAGCTGGTCTTGATGCCGGTTTTCGCCTCAAAGGCTTTGCAGACCGCCGCGACATGGGGTTCATCGGACCCTCCGTACACCATGAGCTCGCCGCCCTCATACGCGCGCCAGTTGATCCCTTCGTCAGCGGACGCCAACGCGGCGCAGAACAAAACCCCACACAACGCCAAAAACAGAAACACGCCTTTCCTCATACCCGTAGACCCTCCTCTTTTGATCTGACACGAGGGGAAAACACCCCTCGCGCTCCCCAGGGCCGTCAATGGCCCTGATTAAAACTATTGATCACAGTGTAAATCCATTATAGCACAACGGGATGTAAACAAAAGGCAGCCCAAAGGTTGCATCATGCCCCCGCAAAGACGGGGGCACGGATACCGAAACGATGCTTCTACTTCTTCTTCGTCGTCTTTTTTTCAGCGCGGCCGATGGCGGTGATCTTCAGATGACGGACCCCACGGGGGATCTTGACCGTCACCTCGTCGCCCACGATGTGCCCCAGGATGGCCTGGCCCACGGGGCTCCGCTGGGAGATGCGCTGCACGGGCTGACCCGGGGTATCTCCCGCGCTCGACAGCTCCTCAGAGCCCACCAGGGTGTAGGTGTAGCTCTTCGATGGGGTGTCGAGGTCCTCCAGCGTCACCGTCAGACCGATGGAGACACGGTTTGTGTCCAGCTTCTCCTCGTCGATGATGCTGACCTTCCCCAGCATCATCTCCAGTTCGAGGATACGCCCCTCTACCTTGCTCTGCTCGTCCTTCGCGGCCGCGTACTCCGCGTTCTCGCTGAGGTCCCCGAAGGCCCGGGCCTCCTCAAGCTGTTTGGCCACTTCCTGCCGCCGGGCTGTCCGCAGG
>JAEEGY010000080.1 GCA_016280565.1 Fretibacterium sp. | reverse complement strand
TCGGCGTCAGAAATTATTTCTCTTGTCCGCTCTGAAATAACCGGAAGTGATATATCAACAGTGCCGTCGCAAAGTTCAAATATCCTCATCAATTCCGCGTTCAGGAAATCCGCATAACCATTATTGAGGTTAATCAAGGCGTAGGGAAGCCTCTCATAACCTCTTAAAATAAAATTATCTTTAAGCCTGTAATACATTTTTTATTTTTTACACCCACTTATAATTGACAAGCTGCCCGTATTTCAGGGCAGCTTATTTTCAGGAAAGCTAATTACCAATCATCAGCTGCCAGATCCGGTCCAGTCACAATAACATTTTCCCCCGCTGCCATCCGCGCCTTCTCCACCAATTGGGCAAGAGCAGTATGTGTGTTTACCGTCGTGTCCGCAGCCTGTAATCTCACAATCGCACCATATTCCGCCTGCGACAGCCTTGAGTTCGTCATCGCTGACCTCTTCCATAGCTTCAGGCTTGAAACCGTGAGCCTCTGCTACTGCCGTCATTGCTGTATCGACTGCTTTGGCCGCTTCGTCCTCAAGTCCCCTGGCTTTCAAAAACTCAAACAATGCTTTGAACGTTGCGCTGTCGAGCTCTGCCTTAACCGCTGAATCTTTTGAAACAAGTTCCAAAAATTTCTTATTTACTGGCATTTACATTTCCTCCTTGAGAAAAAGTTTTTCCGCGCCGGTTCAAATTTTCGACACGCAAACATATTATAGCACAAGGCATATTGCAAAGCGCAAACAAAACAGGGGAATCAATTTTTAGGAGTGAGGTGTCCAAGAAGATGTAAAATATGGATATGAAGAACAATGGGATAACGGAGTATTTCACGGAAGTGGAAACAGAGCAGGGGTATAAGGGATATTTTTACAGTGTTGCACAAGCGCTTACGATTTTTATTCTCGGAAGTCTGTGCGGATTGAAGAATGTCAGTCAAATTCATCAATGGGCAGTGAGCGCAAAAATCAGCGAATTTTTGAAGGAGGAATTCGGAATTAAGCGCATACCTTGCTATTATTGGTTGTTGAAACTGCTTCAGTTGGTTAAGACTGACTCTTTGAATGAGTATTTTAGGAAATGGGTTCAAACGATGATCCCCGAAGATATGGTCATTGAGCCTTTAAAAGATGGTAAGACAAGGACTTCTACCATTCGCCCCATGACTAAAATTATGTTCGATTGCTTGCTTGAGCCAAAGTATATATCGAAAATCATTCCGTGTGGAGGTGAAACTCAGTGAGTGCTGTCATATGCCTTCTCCCTAAAAATTGATTTCCCTGTCTCGACGCTTACACCCGGCAGATATCGTCCTGCGTGCTGAGTGATTCTTTGGAGTTGGATTTTGTGCTGGAGACGATTCAGCAATTGTTTTGTGAACACGGAATATCATTGAGTAGCGAGACTCTTATCCATAGCGATCAGGGATGTCACTACGCCAGTACAAGTTTTCAAAATCTGGTACCCGATGAGAAAGAGTCTCGCTTTTCGGACAAAATTCTTGATTGGGTAGAGCTTCGATATATGTTACCTACTCCTCGTGTCCACTATATTGACTATATATAAAGTCCACATCCTTTCGCTTACTTGTTCTTTCTTGCCCCTGGCCGGACAACAGGAAATATCAGGAAACGGCGCTGTTCAAAAAATTCAGCGCACAGGAGGCCAGGAAACTCACGCCGTAGGGGAAACAGCCCTCGTCCGGGCAGAAGCGGGTGTTGTGAAGGACAGCAGTATCCTCCGGACGTGCCCCCGCCGGACGGCAGCCCAGCCAGCCCATCACTGCGGGCCGCTCCCGGGCGAAGAACGCAAAGTCCTCCGCGCCCAGCTCCGGCTGCTCCACCACGGTCAGGGCCTCCGGCCCCATTGCCCCGCGGACAGACCCCGCCGCAAGCTCAAACAGCGCCGGGTCATTCACCATGGGAGGATAGCCCTTGACGTACTTCACGTCGCAGCTCCCCCCCAGCGATGCCGCGATGCCCGAAGCCGTGCGGGAGATGAGCTCCGGCATGAGGGCCTGAGTCTCCTCACGGAGCGTGCGGACCGTGCCCTCCATCTCCACGTGGTCGGGAATGACGTTGTAGCGCCAGCCGCCCTTGATGGTGCCGACGGTAACCACCGCGGAGTCCAGCGGGGAGACGCTGCGGCTCACGATGCTCTGGAGCCCGCAGACCACCTGAGAGGCGATCATAATGGCGTCGACGCCCTGGTCCGGAGCGGAGCCGTGGGCGGATTTGCCGTGCACTGTCAGGAAGAGCCGGTCTGACGCCCCCATCTGGGGCCCCGGCTTGAGGGCAACCGTCCCCGTCTCGAACCGGGGCCAGACGTGCAGCGCAAAGAGGGCGTCCACGTGAGGATCCTCCAGCGCCCCGTCCGCGATCATGCCCGGCGCGCCGCCGGTGGGGTTCAGCTCCTCGGCGGGCTGGAACAGAAACTTCACGTTCCCGGCGATGTCCTCCCGCCTGTCTGCCAGGGCACAGGCCGCGCCCAGCAGCATGGCCGTGTGGGTGTCGTGGCCGCAGGCGTGCATAACGCCCTCTACCTCCGAGGCATAGGGCAGGCCCGTCTCCTCCTTCAGGGGCAAGGCATCCATATCTGCCCGAAGCGCCACGGTCCTGCCAGGTTTTTTCCCACGCAGCAGGGCGACAACGCCGTGTCCGCCCACATTGCGGCGAACCTCCAGGCTAAGGCCCGTCAGGACCTCCGCCACGAGGGACGCTGTACGATCCTCGTGCTGGCTCAGCTCCGGGTGGCGGTGAATGTCCCGCCGCCACGCCACAACCTTATCGGTGTACCGCCCCGCCTCAGACGAGGTCAGGCCTTTCGTGATATCTCCCATGACGCCCTCCTTTTTACCGTCTCAGTACCTTGGAGAGGAACTCCACCGTGCGGGGCTCCCGCGGGTGGTCAAAGACATCCTCCGGCGTGCCCTCCTCGGCGATGAGCCCTCCGTCCATGAAGAGCACCCGGTCGGCCACCTCACGGGCAAAGCCCATCTCGTGAGTGACGAGGTACATGGTCATGCCCTCGTCGGCCAGCTCCTTCATGACCTCCAGCACCTCGCCGATCATCTCCGGGTCCAGGGCGCTGGTGGGCTCGTCAAAGAGCAGGACGTCCGGGTCCATGGCCAGGGCGCGGGCAATGGCGACGCGCTGTTTCTGGCCGCCGGAGAGGCGCTCCGGCCACTCGTCCACCTTGTCCGCCAGCCCCACCCGGGCCAGCAGTTCCTCGGCGCGTTTGTCCGCCTTCGCCGGGTCCATGATCTTGAGCTGCGTCGGGGCCAGGGTGATGTTGCGGCGCACCGTGAGGTGGGGGAAGAGGTTGAAGTGCTGAAAGACCATCCCCATATGGCGGCGGACCTGGTCGATGTCGCAGCCGGGGGCGGTGATGTCTTCGCCCTTGAAGCGGATGACGCCGGAGGTGGGCTCCTCCATGCGGTTCAGGCAGCGTAGAAATGTACTCTTGCCCCCGCCGGAGGGCCCGATCACGGCCACCTTCTCCCCCTTGCAGATGGAGGTGGAAATACCCTTCAGCACCGTCAGGTCCCCAAAGACCTTGCAAAGGTCCCGGACCTCTATCATCGGGGCGTTGTTGGCGTTGTCCATTGTCCCTACCCCCTTCTGCCGCGGCTCAGCCACTGCTCCAGACGGCGCACCACGCCCGTCAGGAACATGACGATCACGAGATAGATAATGGCCACCATCACCAGCGGCTGGGAGTGCTCCAGGGTCAGGGCCTGGATGTTCTGCCCGGCGCGGGTCAGGTCGTCGATGCCGATGTACCCGGCCACGGACGTCTCCTTCAACAGGGCAATAAACTCGTTGAACAGCATGGGGACGACGTTACGCAGGGCCTGGGGCAGGACGATGTAGCGCATGGACGCGCCATAGGACAGCCCCAGCGAGCGCCCCGCCTCCATCTGGCCGGGGTCGATGGACTCGATGCCCCCGCGGAAAATCTCCGCCACGTAGGCCCCGGAATTGAGCCCAAAGGCCAGGATGGCGATGTACTGCGTGTTGAGATCGCGGGCCGAGGCGAAGATGGTGAAGTTCCAGATCAAAAGCTGCACCATCGCCGGGGTCCCCCGCAGGACAGTGATGTAGCACTCCGCAAAGGCGTTGAGAAGGCGAATGGGAACGCCTCCCTTGTACGCCACGCGGATGACGCTCAGGATCAGCCCGACGGCCAGCCCGATGAGGGTGGAGAACGCTGTCATGAACAGCGTGGCCTTCAGGCCGTCCACCAGCATCATGTAACGCCGGTCTTTGATGAAGTTCTGATAGAAGCGCCGGCCAAAGTCATCCCACGCAGCCTCTGTGAAGAAGCCGGACTGGTACAGCAAAAACAGCAGGACGGCGGCGCAGAGCCACAGAAACACGTCGCCCCGCCGGGAAGTCGTCTTTACCCCCATATCACTTTACCGGGGCCTGATAGTCGTCCGCGCGGACCACCGCGACCTGACGGGCCCCCTCCACATAGTTGTCGGAGAAGTCCATGTTCTCCTTGCGCTCCTCCGTGACGGTGATGCCGGCGCAGATCATGTCCACCTTGCCCGTGGACACGGCCATGGGCAGCGCGTCAAAGTTCATGTTCTCAATGACCAGCTCCCGCCCCAGCTTTTTGGCGATGGCCGCGCACATCTCAATATCGATGCCGATGTAGCCGCTGCCCACCTTCAGCTCATAGGGGGCAAAACCGGCCTCGGTCCCCACCACGAGGCGGCCGCCCTTGGCCCCCTTGTTCAGGTCGATGCCCTCAGGGCTGATAGCCCCGACGTCGCCATTGAGATACTTGTCGAAGATAGCCGCCAGGGTCCCGTCCGCCTTGAGCTCGGAGAGGGCCTTGTTGACCTGCCCCAGGAGCCCCGCGTTGCCTTTCTTAAAGCCGATGGCGTAGCTCTCCTCAGACAGGGCCTCGTCCATAAGGGTCAGCCCCGCCACCTCGCTCAGAAACCGCTTGGCCGGCAGCTCGTCCATCACCACGGCGCGGACCTTGCCCTGCCGGAGCGAGGCGATGGCGTCCACGTACTTCTCATAGGTGGTCAGGAGCTCGCCCTTCTTGTCGCCCAACAGGTCCTCGGCGATAAACTGACCCACCGTGCCGCGCTGGGCTGCCAGACGCGCCGTCTTGAGCTGCTCCACCCCGCGTAGCGGGTTTCCTGCCGAGCCCGTCAGCTTCTCCTCCGCAGAGGCATACAAAGTCATAGAAAAAATGGCCGCCAGCGCAAGGCACAGCGCCCAGACCCCCTTGTTCCTCTTCATCATCAAGACCTCCTGTTATCATCGTTGTTTCAAAGCCTGGGAAGCACGCGAAATCCCTGTTCCACACACATCCCTGACAATTCGAGATTATATCACTTAACTCGAGAAAATGAAATGAAAGCACGGTGAAATTATTTTCGCTCTCGAAATTCAAAGATTGACAGGGCTTAGGCGACGGGGTATAATTCCCTCCGTTAAGTTCCACGATAGCTCAATCGGCAGAGCGGGTGACTGTTAATCACTAGGTTCCAGGTTCGAGTCCTGGTCGTGGAGCCAGAAGATTCTCCGGGGAAGGCCGGTAAACGATAGAATCCCGCCCAAAAAGGCGGGATTTTTTTTAAGACAGATACACATCTCAGGGGAGAGGATAAAGGATGAGGCGAGCGATCCTTCTTTTGACCATAGCCGTCTGCCTGGCTGCCTGCAGTCCGGGCCCCATTTGGGCAGCGGAGATGCCCCGCGCTCAGCTGGACGAGTCCGAGCGGCAGTTCACCCGGGCCTATCTGCACCTCATGGACCGGGACTACTGGAGCGCGCTGGACTACCTGGACCGTGCCCTGAGGGCGAACACCTATCTGGTGGACTACTACCTTCTGAGCAGCCTGGCGCTTCAGCGCACCGGCGACGGGGAGGGGGCGAGGGCCGCGCTGGCCAACTACCTTGAGGTCCGCCCCATGGACAGCACCGTGCCCCGCATCGCGCGGAACTTTGTGGAGCAGGACCGTCTGCTCCGGAGCATCCTGGGGACGCGGCCGCTCCTTCCCCGCTGGCAGCTTTCAAAGCCGGACCTTCAGACGGAGCTGGGACTGCCGCTCGCCCGCCCGTTCAACGTCAGAGGCATGGGCAAGGCTTCGGCGCTGGGAGAGACTCTTTGTGTTGCGGACACGCTGGGAGACCAGGTGTACCTCCGGTCGGTAAACGCGGCGGGGATATCTGCTCAGCCTTCCTCACAGGGCGGAGAAGGGGCCGTGCCCCCCAGGGGGGAATACCGCTCCTTCTCCGTGCGGAAACCCGTCGTGGCGCTACCCCACGGTGACAGGTCCTTCACCCTGTTCTGCGCGGAGGGGGATATCTATTCCTTCTCTTGCCCGCTGGACGAGGAGACCCCCATCTCGCTTGACCTGACGGGGCATATTGACTCAGATGTCTCTGATGCGGAAATCCTTTCGGAAAACACGTTTGCTGTCACAGACCCTGTGGCGCGTGCCGTCGCTTTTTACCGCATCGCTCCCGCCGGACAGGGTGAGCCGGAGCTCCTGAGCCAATGGACCCCGCCTGCCGCGGAGATGCTGTTCGAGCCGGTGGCCCTGGATTGCTGCGCGGACTGGCTGGCTGTGGCGGACAGGGGGAACGGCCGGGTGTACTTCCTGAATGCCGCCAACCGCCGGGAGTTTTTCTTCGCGGAGGTCCCCGCGCTGCGGGATGTCCTGTGGTCTCCGCTGGGGGAGCTGTTCGTCCTCACGGAACGCGGGGAGATATTCTGCCTGAGCGTTGACCCTGGCGAAAAGACCGCCGCCGTAGGAAACCCCCTGTGGACCGGGCTGGAGGGCATCTGGGCGTTCTTCCCCTCCTCGGCGGGGGACCTGTACTGCCTTGATATCTCCGCTTTCCACCTGTATAAGGTGATGATGCTGCCCTCCCGGACGCTCAATCAGGGATTTTTGGGGATCTATCACCCCACCCTGGCTCTGGAGTCGGCCAACCGCGAGAGCTTCCTCATCAGCGCGACCCTCGGAAGCCCCTTCACGAGCCACCTCCGGGACGCGGCGATCATGGTGCAGTCCGTCTGGAACGAGAAGACCATCCGCTCAACAGCCCGATGGAGTGCTTCGGCCCCAGCCTTTGACGGGCTGCTTCTGCACAGGCCCCTCACGCCGGGACAGACGCTGCCCCCCACGCTGAAGGCAGCCCAGATCGAACGCGGGCGCGATATCCGCTCTGTTATCCCGCCTCTCTGGTTCCTCCACCGGGAGACGCTGACGCACGTTATCGCCGACGCCTCCATCCCCTTTTCGGCGGACGACGTCCTCTATCTGCTGCGCTTTTGCCTGATGAACGGCCTTGAGCTGGACATCTGGGCGCGGGATATCCCCTCGCTGCCACTGACGCGCGCCTCAGCCTTCACAGGAGGGAAGACGCTCCTCTCCCTCCGGCGTGCCCCGGAGCTCCCTGTCCCGCAGTCCCGGCTGCAGATACAGATTCCTCTCCCGCAGGAGCTGTCCTCCTCGGGATACCCCAGCCGCTCCATGCTCGCCGTCTATCTGGACATCGGCCTGATGCAGACCCGGGCCTGGATGCCACTCTGGCCTGACCTGGTTATGCAGTAATTCCTGCGGGAATCAGCTGCTTCAGACATCGGGTCTGCATTGGGGGTTTCATACCCCCTGGACAATGACCTTCTCGAGGCTCTTGATCCCGCGGATCGCTCCAAGGGCCTCGAGAAATTTTTGCACATCGGACGGCGCCCCCCTCATGACGATGCACTCAAGGCAGGTGTCGTGGTTTACATGGACATGCGTTGTGCAAAGAATGACCCTGCCGTAGTCATGCTGAACGCCGGTCAGTTTGCGGGTGAGGTTCGGGAGGTGGTGGTCGTACACCAGCGTTGCCGTTCCATACACCTCTCCCTCCTCCTGGCCGGAGCCGGCGGCGGCCCGCCACTGTTCCTCCGCAATGTAGCGCCGCATCAGCTTTCGGAAAGCCTCGGAACGGTTGCTCCTCCCAGAGCTCTGAATGCGCTGGTCAAACTCCTGAAGCAGGGGCTCGGGCATCGTGATGCTGAACCGCGCAAGTTTTGCCGCCTTTTTGGTCTTTTTAGTCCTCATTTCTTCCCCCTCACCCTTTCAAACCAGCGCCGGCGGACCTCTTCCCGATGAGGAGCAGAGGTCCCCTCCCCGGTCTGCGCACGGGGCCCCGGCTCATTTTCCGTGAACTTCACGTCTGTGTACGCCTGCTCATAGCCCCCCGCGCGGGTTGAGGCGCCCCCGCGCGGTACGCTCCGTCCCGTCATGCGCTCATAGCAGTAACGTCCCCCCGCGCCGAAGATCGCCGTGAGCACCCCCCAGCCCAACAGCCGCAGGACAAAGGAGGGCAGGACGAACAGCACGAAGGAGACGACGCTGAGCAGCAGCCCCGCCAGGCAGACCAGCATGGGCGCAAACACCAGAATGAGTATCCCTCTTTCCTTTGCGCCGGCCCTCTGCCACAGGGAGAGGATGTCGCTCAGCCCGCTGATGAAAATGGCCGGCCGCAGGAAAAGGGGGATATGATCGAACAATTTTCGGAACAAGCTAACACCGCCTTTGTTTTCCCTTACAATTCTTTTTCATTATATCAGGGAGAGGCGTCCTGAGACGCCGATATTTGATACAATTAGAAGTCAGGGACCCCCCACGCGGGGTAAAAAATTGACGGTAAGGCGGGGGCAACGTGAGGGCTAAATCAGATAAATTAAGTCTGGGACCCGATAAGCTCAGAAGGGTCAAGAGACCGGAGAGCTGGAAGCTGGAGGGGACGGACAGGATACAGGCAAAGACGTCTCTCCGCCTGATTGGGCAGGAGCGCGCCGTGGAGGCGATGGAGTTTGGCCTCGCCGTGCCCGGCAGGGGCTACAATATCTTCCTGACCGGCACTCCGGGGAGCGGGCGCACAAGCTACGCTCTGGACCGGCTCCGGGAGCGGGCCAGGGGGCTTCCTGTCCCGGACGACTGGCTCTACCTCTTCAACTTCGACGAGCCGGGCGAGCCCCTGGCGATCTCCGTCCCGGCCGGTGAGGGCCGCAAGCTGGCCGCCGCGCTGGACTCGCTGCTGAACGACCTGAAGGTGACCATCAGCAAGGCCTTTGAGCAGAGCCAGTACGAGGATGCCAAGGCCCAGCACGTCAAGGAGTTCCAGGAGAAGGCCGGGGCCATCATGGAGGGCCTGCGGGCCCAGGCCGCGAAACACCATTTCTCCCTCAAGCGGACCCCCCAGGGCTTTATCAACATCCCTCTGGTGGAGGACAAGGACGAGAAGGGAAAGAAAGTTATCCGGGAGATCAAGGAAGAGGAGTTCGAGGAGCTCTCCGAAAAACAGCAGAAGCGCTTCCAGGCCCTGTCCGAGAAGGTCTCCCAGAAGACGCTCCTGGGCCTGCGCCGCATCCGCGACATGGAGAAGGAGCTGAAGGAAAAACTCAGCCGCCTGGAGTCCGAGATCTGCCGTGCCGCCATCGCGCCGTGCCTGGCGGACGTCTGCGACGCGTGGAGCGATAACGAGCCGCTCTCCCAGTGGTTTGCCCGCATGGCCGAGGACGTGATCGAGAACTTCGGCGCGTTCGTCACCTCCATGCGCGACGAGTCCGCCGAAGTGGACTTCACGCGCTATCAGGCCAACCTCTTCGTCAGCAACGACCCGCAGGCGGGCGCGCCCGTGGTGTGGGAGACCAACCCAACGTACTACAACCTCTCCGGCAAGGTGGAATACGAGAGCCGCCAGGGCTACCTTTACACGGACTTCCGCCGCATCGTCGCCGGGGCCTTCCACCGCGCCAACGGCGGGTTCCTGGTGCTGGACGCGGAGAAGGTGCTGATGAACTTTATGTCCTGGGAGGCCGTCAAGCGCCTTCTGCGGACGGGAGAGGCCGCCATCGAGAACATGGGCGAGCAGTACGGCTCCATCCCCGTCTCCTCCCTCCGGCCCAGCCCCATCAAGATGGACCTCAAGATCGTCATGATCGGCTCCCCCTACATTTACGAGCTTCTTCAATACTACGACCCGGAGTTCCAGAAGCTCTTTAAGATCCGGGCGAGCTTTGACGTGGACATGCCGCGCAGCACGAAGACGGAACGTCAAATGGCCCAGTGCGTGGCGGGTATCCTTGAGCGGGAGGGGCTCAAGCCCTTCGATGCGGAGGCTCTCTCCGAGGTCATTGAATGGGCAAGCCGTGAGGCCGAGGACCAGGAACTCCTCTCCGTGGAGCTGGGGCGGCTGAGGGAGCTTTTGGTGGAGTCCAGCGCCTGGGCGGGCATCCTGTCCCCGGGGGCGGAGCGCGTGGGGGCACAGCATGTGCGTAAGGCCATCGAGCACAAGCACTACCGTTCCGCGCTTTATCAGGAGAAGCTGACCCGCGCGTTCCAGGACGGTGTCATCCGTGTGGACACCACGGGCGCGGTGGTGGGGCAGATCAACGGGCTGTCCGTCATCGACCTGACGGACTACCGCTTTGGTCATCCCTCCCGCATCACGGCCAACGTCTTTATGGGGCAGGAGGGCGTGGTGAACATCGAGCGCGAGGTCCGCATGACGGGCCCCATCCACAACAAGGGCCTGATGATCCTCTCCAGCTACCTGGGCCGGAAGTATGCCCAGGACATGCCGCTGGCGCTCTCCGCCCGCATCACCTTTGAGCAGAACTACGGCGGCATCGAGGGGGACAGCGCCTCCTCCACGGAGCTCTACTGTCTCCTGTCCGCCCTCTCTGGCCTGCCGCTGAAGCAGGGCATCGCAGTGACAGGGTCCGTGGACCAGTTTGGCAATGTCCAGCCCATCGGCGGCGTCAACGAGAAGATCGAGGGCTTCTTCGAGTATTGTAAGCTCACGGGCCTGACGGGGGACCAGGGCGTGATGATCCCGAAGTCCAACGTTCGTCACCTCATGCTGAACCCGGAGGTCATTCAGGCCGTTCGGGACAAGAAGTTCTCCGTGTGGGCCGTCAGCTCCATCGACGAGGGCATTGAGCTTCTGACCGGCGTGGCGGCGGGACGGGAGCTCAAGAACGGCTCCTACACAAAGGGCTCCGTCCACGGGCTCGTCAAGGCACGGCTCAAGAAGATGCTGAAGGACAACGTGAAGCTGCAAAAGTCCCTGGAGGGGGGCCACAGGTCCTCTCCCAGCGGGGGCCGCAGGTCACGCCGGGACAGGGACGAGGACGAGTAGATGGGAAAGCTGGCGCGACAGATAGCCTCCGCGCTGGACTCGCTGGAAGCCCTGTACCATAACGAGGCCGGCCCGCCCAAACTGAAACATGAGGAGCCTCTGGACGGGCTTATTTTGACGGTCCTGTCCCAGAACACGAACGACCGCAACCGGGACACGGCCTTTGACCGTCTGAAAGCGCGTTTCCCGACGTGGGAAGCTACGGCAAAGGCGGAGGTGGAGGCCCTGGAGGACGCCATTCGCCCGGCCGGGCTCGCCCCGACAAAGGCGCGGCGTATCCTGACGATCCTGGAGATCATACGCCGGGACTTTGGAGGGTATTCCATTATCCCCCTGAAAGAACGGGGCCGCGATGAGGCAAGGGACTACCTCACCGCTCTGCCGGGCGTGGGGGCCAAGACGGCGGCCTGCGTGCTGCTCTTTGATATGGAGCTTCCGGCCTTCCCGGTGGACACTCACATTGGGCGCGTCTGCCGGCGTGTTGGCTTTGTGCCGGAGAAGATGTCGGCAGAGGAGATATCCTCTCTGATGGAGCGGGAGGTGCCCCCCGCACGCTACCTGGGCGGGCACGTCAACCTCATCGAACACGGCCGGGCTGTCTGCCGGGCACGAAAGCCCTTGTGCGAGAACTGCCCGCTGATGACGCTCTGCAGGGCGGGGCGAGAGATCGCCGCCGGGTGACAGGAGGGGAAATTTCCCACTTTAGACAAAGGGCAACATGGCGTATAATAAGTGATTAACAATGAGCTCTGTATTTGGGGAGCGGACCATTTAGTGAAGGAGATGGACCGATGATCTTAGGAACGATACAATATCCATCCCGCTACGGCGGCCTGGGTCCGGGAGTCAAGACCGGGCTGAAGTATCTTGCCGAGCACGACCTGTCAACCCTGCCGCTGGGCCGGCACGCTATTGATGGTGACAACATCTTCTTCGATGTCTCCGAGGTGACGACGATGCCCGCCAACGCCACGCTCTTTGAGGCTCATCGGCGCTATCTGGATATCCATGTCACCCTGAGCGGCGAGGAGTGGTTCGGGCACGCCATGATCAAGCACCTGGAGGAGGCAGAGCCCTACCTGGAGGAGAAGGATGTTGCCTACTATAAGGGTGAGGGCGTCTACCTTCAGGCCCCTCCGGGGCACTTCGTCCTCTTTTTGCCGGAGGACGCCCACAAACCCCGGGTGTTCTTCAAGGAGCCCGGGCTGGTGCGGAAGCTGGTCCTGAAGGTGAAACTTTAGGGGCTTTAATGGGTTTTGAACGACGCTGACTTTATGCGGGGAGCCCTCAAGGAGGCCCGGAGGGCCCTGGAACGCGGGGATGTCCCTGTGGGGGCGCTGGTGGTCCTGAACGGCGAGGTGCTGGGAACAGGCAGCAACCGCAAGGATACGGACCCCACCGCTCATGCTGAGGTACAGGCCCTCCGTATGGCTGCGGAAAAGCTGGGCCGCTGGAACCTGAGAGGCTGTGCCCTTTATGTGACGCTGGAGCCCTGCCCCATGTGTGCCGGCGCGTGTGTCAACGCGCGGGTGAGCCGTGTGGTCTTTGGCGCCACGGACCCCAGGGCGGGGGCGGGCGGTTCGCTTTACAACATCCTTCACGACACGCGCCTGAACCACCGCTGCGATGTCCGCGCGGGGATTTTGTCCGGGGAGTGTTCCAGGCTTTTGCAGGAGTATTTTCTGATGCGGCGGCACGGAGCGAAGGGAAAAAATTGAATGTCCCTCCAACGGAGGGCTGAAGGGATTTTGTATCTTTGTTGGCGACCTGTAGGGATTCTAATTTAAAGCTGTATGAGATCAGTGACGGCGCCCGGAATCTGGCCCGCTGCGTCCCCTGTTCTGAGCTGGCGGCGATGGTCCTGGAGATGACGCGGAACGGCAGCGGAAATACTGCCGGCGGCACGGACTGGGTGCAGGAGTGGATCCGGCCGAAATTTGACGAGCTGATGGACTCTCTGGACCTGGGCTCAGCCAGTGTGGCCGCCCGGGAGCTGTGGAACTCCAAGGGCTTCTTCGGAAACGTCCTCGTCTATGGGGACTACGACACGGACGGCATTTCGTCGACGGTTCTGGCGATGGAGATTTTCCGTCACAAAGCCGCACAGGTGCGTTACTTCATCCCACGGCGCGACACCCAGGGCTATGGGCTCAATGCCGGGGTGCTGGAGGAGATCACCGGCAGGGGCTGCAACACCTTAGTGGTCGTGGACTGCGGCACGAACGACTCGGAGCTGTTGGGCAGGCTGAAAAAACGCGGGATGGATATCTTCGTGTTCGATCATCACACCGTTGCAGACACCCCCACGTTCCCCACGATCGTCAATCCCTGTTTTGATGGAGGGGATAAGGGGCGGAAGCTCTGCGCCACGGCCGTGCTGTGGTGCTGGGCGTGGAAGGAAGGCATCGTCTCCCGCGACTGGCTGAAGTATGCCCTGGACCTTGTGGCCCTGGCGACCATCTCGGACTGCATGCCCCTGAACAGTCTGAACCGTTGCCTGGTTCGCCAGGGGATGCAGCTCATGAAGACAAATCCGCGCCGGGGGCTGGCTGCGCTCTTGAGCCGTCTGGGCATCAACCGGCAGCAGCTTTCCGAGGAACAGCTCTCCATGCGGGTGATCCCCTGTCTGAATGCTCCGGGACGCATTTCCAGCGCGGACATCGCCGTGCGGGCCCTCCTGGGCTTAGGAAATGACGACTCCGTCTATGAATGTGTCAGCGACCTTATCCGCGCAAACCGGCGGCGCCAGATGATCTCCGAACGTATCGCGGGCGAGATCTGCGAGGACCCCGGCGCGGACCGGCATGTCCTGTACGGCGAGTCCTGGCCCGTCGGAGTGCTGAGCGGCGTTGCCAGCCGGATCTGCTCTCAGCGCCGCAGCCCCGTTGTCCTGGCCGCCCCCGTTGCGGGCAAGATAAGAGGCACCCTGCGCGTCCCCGTGGGAGGCAACGCCGTGGGCATCCTCAGCACGATATCCGAACTCCTGGACGCCTGGGGAGGGCACCGTTATGCCGCGGGCTTCTCCGTTTTGAGCGAAAACTGGGAGACGGTTGCACAGACGCTGGAAAAACTGCTCGCCGAGGTGGGCGTGCAGGAGGAGGTCGTCTCTGCCATCAACCTGTCGCC
>JAEEGY010000079.1 GCA_016280565.1 Fretibacterium sp. | reverse complement strand
CTCGCCGCGCTGGTGATGGGGGAACTCAACAGCCTGGGCTCCTTCTTCGTCCCGGCCCTGGCTCCGGCCTTCAGCAACCTGGCCTTCATCCTCACCGCCCCGTTCTTCGCCGCCCGCTGGGGCGTGTATGGGCTGGCGCTCTCCGTGCTTTGCGGCGGGACCCTGCACTTTCTCACCCAATGGATATGGAGCGCGCGCCTGGGGGCGACGCTTTATCCCGTGCGGCCCAATATGCGGGACCCCGACCTGCGAAAGATGATGGCCCTGTTCCTGCCCTACGCGGCGGGGCTCTCGCTGAACCAGGTCAACCCGGTGGTCAGCCGGATGTTGGGCTCCTTCCTTCAGGAGGGCAGCATCTCTGTCCTGAACTACTCCAACCGCATCCTCCCGCTCCCCCTGGGGCTGTTTGTGATTGCCATCTCTCAGGCCGTCCTGCCTCAGCTTTCCCGTTCTCAGGAACCGGAGGACTTCTCCGCCACGCTGCGTCAGGCGCTCCGCTTCGCGCTCTTCATCGTCCTGCCTGCCTCGCTGGGGCTCATCCTCATCGCCACGCCCTTTGTCCACCTGGTTTTCGTCCGGGGGGAGTTCAGCGTCTGGGCCTGGGACGCCACGTCCTCCTGCCTCGTCCTCGGCATGCTGGGGCTGCCTGGCATGGCCTGTTCCACCGTCGTCATGCGCGCGCTCTACGCGCTTTCCATGCCGCGGGAGGCATTTAAGACGACGCTCTTCAGCGTCAGCGCCACGGCATTGTTCTCGCTGCTCCTGATGTTCCCTTTAGGTTACAACGGCCTGGCCCTCGCCCCCAGCATCGCCTTCACCTTGTCAGGGCTTCTGGGGCTCCACTACGTCCGCAAAAAATTGGGCCGTCCCCTTAAGATCATCAGCCTGTCCTGGGCGGGGGATATGCTGGTGGCCGTCACCGTGCTGGACATCGTGGTACGGGTCTGGCGCTGGCTCCTGCCCTACGACCCCGAAGCCGCTCTGACCCTGCGCGCGGGCTGGTGCCTGACCGTCATTCTCCTGGGCATGGCGGCTTACGGCGCCGCGACCTGGTTCCTGGGCTTCAGCGAGTGGGACTGGATTCGTCAGGCGTTCGCCAAAAAAGATAAAGACAAAAAGGATGGAGATAAGGATGAAGAATGTTAAAATGAAGCTCTTTGCGGCTGGGGTGCTTCTGCTGCTGGCGCTCATGGGGAGCCTTCCCGCAGCGGCGGCCCCGGCGTGGACCGGACCGGGGACTTCGGCCGAATGGCGAAAGGCATTGGATGAGCGCACAGGGCTGATGTGGGTGGACGCGCAGATCCTTGGCAAGATGGTCCTGAACGCCCGCGCCCGCCTCACCGTCACCTGGCTGCCCCGCTCCCTGCTGAAACGCCTGGACAAGGACCGGCAGGTGGACGAGTGGGTCACCGATGGCCTGAGTTACTACAACAGCGCCCTCGAGGACACGCGGCAGAAAATGAAGGGCCGGGACATCGTGGCCCTGAACTATCGCACGGAGAAGAGCTGGAACTTCGACCCGACGGAGTTCATCTTCGGAGACTATCACGTGAAGAAGGAGGACATCCTGGGGCACAAGGACTTCATCGCCATCGGGGAGCTTCCCTCCGGCGTGGATGGAACGCTTTACCTCTGCGTGCCTTCCCTGAAGCCAGGGCAACAGCTTTCCGTCGCCCTGGGCCCGGACGCCATCGAAATGGCCCTCCCCAAACGGTGAGCGGCCATCAGGGATAAAAATTTATAAAGAAAGAGCAGGTCAGAACAATGGAGAAATCGGCCGAGAAACGCGAGCAGCTTTACGAGGGCAAGGCCAAGAAGGTCTTCGCAACGGACGACCCGGGGCTTTACATCGTGGAGTACAAGGACGATGCCACGGCCTTCAACGGGGAGAAGCGCGGCACCATCGCCGGCAAGGGCGTCGTGAACAACCGGATGAGCAACATCATCTTCAAAATGCTGGAGGCGAGCGGCGTCGAGACGCACTTCGTGAAGGAGCTGAGCGACCGCGAGACTCTGGTGAAGGCCGTTAAGATCGTCCCGCTGGAGATCATCATCCGCAACGTGGCGGCGGGGAGCTTTTCCAGGCGCTACGGCGTGGAGGAGGGCCGGGAGCTGAAGTGCCCCACGCTGGAGTTCTCCCTCAAGGATGACGCCTTGAACGACCCGCTCATCAACGACTCGCACATCCTGGCCCTGGGCGTGGCTACGGAGGAGGAGCTGAAGGCCATCCGGGACATGGCCTATAAGGTCAACGAGCTCCTGAAGGCGTATTTCCTGAAGATCGGCGTGAAGCTCATCGACTTCAAGATCGAGGCGGGACGTTATCAGGGGCGCATCCTCCTGGCGGACGAGATCTCGCCGGACACCTGCCGCCTCTGGGACGCGAAGACAAACGAGAAGCTGGATAAGGACCGCTTCCGCCGCGACATGGGCGGCGTGGAGGAGGCCTATCAGGAGATGTTCAAGAGGGTGTCCCAGTGAGTACCCAAAGTTTAAGAAGCAAGGGGGTTTCAGGGGGGCTTTTTCCCCCTGAGTCAAATCTTGAGGGAGATACCCTGCACGAGGAGTGCGGCGTCATCGGCGTCTACCACAATGAAGCGGACGCCGCGCCGGGGGTGTATTACGGGCTCTACGCGCTCCAGCACCGGGGACAGGAGAGCGCCGGCATCGCGGCCAACAACGGCGGGACCATCGCGCTGCGGAAGAAGCTGGGCCTGGTGGGCGAGGTCTTCCATGGCAGCCACACCCTGTCGGGCCTGAGCGGGAACATCGCCATCGGCCATGTGCGCTACTCCACCGCGGGAGAGGCTGACGTCCGCGCCGCGCAGCCGCTGATGGCGCG
>JAEEGY010000012.1 GCA_016280565.1 Fretibacterium sp. | reverse complement strand
GGAGGCACAGTTTTGCTCAAGGGCCATGGAACCCTCGTCGCGTGCGGCGGGGACCCGATCATCCACCGTCTGGACTGGGGCGGGCCGGAACTGGCGGTGCCGGGCTCCGGCGACGTGCTCTCCGGGTGTATCGGCTCTCTGCTGGCCTCCGGGCTGGCCCCGCTGGACGCGGCCCGGCTAGGCGGGGCGCTGCACGGCATGGCCGGGGAACGGCTGGCCGGAGACGGTGTGGACGGCGTGCTGGCCTCGGAGATCGCCGGGGCCCTCCGCACGGTCCTCCACGAGCTGAGGAGAGCGGCCGTATGACCCCATCGCCAAGGCTGGAAAAAGGCCCGCGGCCCCGCCGCCGGCGTGTGGATTGGGACGCGGAGATCCGCAAGACGGAACGCATCCGGCGCAGGGGGCTGATCATGAGCGGCGTGAGCTTTGCCGTGGCCGCCGCGTTCATCATCGGAGTGTGGCGCATGGGAGGGGAGGACATCGCCCTCCCGCGGAAGGTCCTCTCCGTCCTCTGTCTCGCCGCGGCCTGCCTGGTGTTCCGCGCCGTTCAGAAACACCGCGCCCGGATGAGGGGCGGAGAAAACCCGAAATGAGCGGGCCTTTCACCCTGTTCTCCTCATCTGAGGAGGCCACGCGGGCCCTGGGTGGGGCCCTGGGCCGGGCGTTGGAGCCCGGGATGGTGGTCCTGCTCGAGGGGGACCTGGGGGCGGGCAAGACCGTCCTGGTCCGGGGAGTGGGGGAGCCCCTGGGGGCCTCCGGCGTGCGGAGCCCGTCGTTCACGCTGGTCAACGAGTACCAGACAAAGGGCGGCCTTCTGCTGGTCCATGCGGATCTCTACCGTCTGGACGAGAATGGCGTGGAGGCCCTTGGCCTGGAGGATTACCTGGCCCTGGACGACGCGGCGCTGCTGGTGGAGTGGCCGGAGCGGTGGCATAATTTCCCGGAGGACGCCCTGAGGGTAGAACTGCGGGCCCTTGATGAGCGTAATGAGCTCATCCGGCGGCTGACCTTCCGTCCCGGCGGGCCCCAGGCGGAGAAGGCCGCGGGGAGTGTGTTGTCCGCCGTGAGGGCCGGGGAGTGTCCCGGGGTGGAGCAGATCGAGCCTCCACAAGGCGCCCCGCGCTTTGTTCCGACACAGCCGACCAACTCGACGCCGCTCTCCTCTTCGGGAGCGCGTAATCCGAGTTGTCTGGCCGAGACGGAAGGCGAGGATGAGGGCAATGGCCGCTGACGGGCTTCTGGCGGTGGACTGCAGTCTCCGGCTGACGGGGGTGGCCCTGGCACGCGAGGGCCATGCGGTGGCGTCGGAGACCTTGGACCTGGGGCGGCGTCAGGGGGCGGAACTGCCCCTGATGGCAGAGCGCCTTCTGAGGGAGGCGGGCTGGACCTGGGACGACATTGGCCGCGTGGCCGTGACCAGCGGTCCCGGCTACTTTACCGGGATCCGCGTCGGGGCGGCCTACGCCTCGGCCCTGGCCTACGGGCTGGGAGTCCCCCTGGTGCCCGTCTCGTCGCTGGAGCTGCTGGCGCTGTCCCGCCCGAAGGGGATGACAGGCGGGGTGCTCGTTCTTGTCTATGCGGGGCATGGGGCTGTCTATGCCGCGTCGTTTGGCGTGGAGACGGAACTGCCCCAGGGGGAGTACACGGGCAACGCGGTGACGGCGTGGTTATCCGCTCATCCGGGGACCCCCGTTATCTCCGATGACCCGGAGCGGGCGTTGAACGCTATAGGTTTGGACTTGCCCGTTGCGTGCGTCCGACCGGACGCGGTACGATTGGCCGAGGCCGCGTTGGAAAGAGCTTCCATCCCCCCGGCGGAACTTCGCATCGCATACTGCCGGGCCCCGACGCAATAAGCAATAAATTATAATACAAGAGGATATGCCCTGAGGTGCATCCCTTGTTTTAATCTGTCTCAAGGAGTTGTTCGTAACATGAATGCAGGTTTAATCTTTGATATCGCAGCGGCTCTTGTCCTGGCCTTCTTCCTCGTGCGTGGTTTGATCCGTGGGTTTTCTGGTGAGATTTTGGGGTTTATTGGCTTCTTTGCCAGCCTGTTCTGCGCGTGGCACTTCGCGCGGCCGGCTGCGGACATCGTCCTGAAATATTTCCCCAACCTGGACGCAACGCTCACCGCCCTGGCGTGTGCAGTGGTCATCTTCATTATCGTGTCCCTTCTCTTTGCTCTCCTGGACGGGCTCCTCTCCCTCGTGGTCAAGGCCGCTAACCTCTCCATGCTGGACCACCTGCTGGGCGTTGTCGTGGGCGCCGTCAAGACGTTCTGCCTGCTGCTGATCATCTACGGCGTGCTGAAGACCTTTCCCGGCATTCTGCCCACCGACTGGATGGAAGGGAGCTACGCCATGCGCGGGGCTGCTGCTGCCTGGCAGCCGACCATGGGTTTCCTTGAGAAGCATAACATTATCGACCTGAAAACGCTGAATCCGTCAACGGGTACGGGGGACATCGGGAAGTAATGCAAGCCTCCCCTCCGGTCCTGGAACTTCTGGAGTTTGATAAGGCCCTGAGCCCCTTCCGGGAGCGGCTGCGCGGTGAACTGGGGGAGCGGATGCTGGCCTCCCTTTCCCCCGCCGGGACCTTCGACCAGCTCAGGCGGCGCGAGGCCCTGTTGCGCGAGTGGTTGGACCTGCTGGACCATCAGGGAGAACCTTCCTGGAACGCCGCCCTGCCCGCCGTGACACCCCTGTTTGAAGGGGCGCGGCGCAGCGGCATCCTGTCCGGCGAGGAACTCCTGATGGTCCGGGCTGTTCTTTCCTCGGCGCGTCGTCTCCGGGAGGGGCTGAGCTCCATCGAGGGCTGTCCGGCTCTGGAGGCCGAGCGCCGGCGGCTTCGGGACTTCACACCGGAGATCGAGCTTCTGTCCGTGGTGGAGGACTCCGGCCGGTTGGCGGACTCCGCGTCGCCGAAACTTCAGGACATCCGCGGGGAGCTGGAAGCCCTGAAGCGTGCCGGCCGGCGCACAGCCCAGCGGCTCCTGGAGGACCCCAATATCCTCAATATGCTTCAGGAGCGCTCCCTCTCGTGGCGGGACGGGCGGTTCCTTCTGCTGGTCCGCCAGGAGTACATCAACCGCTTTCCCGGCCTGACCGTCGAGCGTTCGGCGTCGGGGAACTCCGTTTATATGGAGCCGCGGATGCTCTCCTCCGTCAACAACAGCCTGATGATGAAGTCCCGGGACGAGCGGGACGAGGAGCAGCGCATCCTTCTGGACCTCACGCGGAAGGTCCTCTCTCGCGAGGGGGCTATTGCCGAGGCGGAGCGCGTGCTGGGGGAGCTGGATTTGTTAAGCGCGTGCGATGCCCTTGTCCGCACGAAGGGCTGGGTAATTCCGGAGCTGACCCAGGCGCGGGCCTTTTCCCTCGTCGGGGCGCGGCACCCCCTTTTGAAGGACGCGGCTGTGCCGGTGGATGTGGCCTGCGGTGTGGAACGGGGCGGCCGCCGGTTCAACACGCTGGTCGTCACCGGTCCCAACACTGGCGGCAAGACCGTTGTGCTCAAGACCGTCGGGGTGCTGCTGGCCATGGCGTGGTGCGGGCTGCCAGTGCCCGCGCGGGACGGCACGAAGGTTGGAGCCTTCGACGCGCTCTACGCCGACATTGGCGACGAGCAGAGCATTGAGCAGAACCTTTCCACCTTCAGCGCCCACCTCAAAAAGATCATTGAAATCCTCAGGGAGGCGACGTCCGCCTCCGTTGTGCTGCTGGACGAGCTGGGCTCCGGCACGGACCCCCAGGAGGGGGCGGCGCTGGGCGTGGCGATTCTGGAGACGCTGCGGCGGCGCGGGGGGCTGACACTGGCCACCACCCATCACAATCCTGTCAAGCAGTACGCCCTCACGACGCCGGGGGTGGAGACGGCCAGCATGGAGTTCGATGCGGAGCGTCTGGCCCCGACCTACCGCCTGCTGATGGGTGTCCCAGGCCGAAGCAATGCCCTGATGATCGCGAAACGCTATGGGATGCCGGAGGAAGTTCTGGCCCTTGCCAAAGGGGAACTGGCCTCGCACGAGGTCTCGGCGGAGGAACTGATGGGCGAGCTGAACGAGCGGCGTGCAGCCCTGGCTCAGGCCGAACGGGAGTTAGCGGCCAACGCTCAGGAGACGGAGCGCCTGAAGCAGGCGTACCGGGACCGTGTGGCGGAGATCGACCATCAGCGGGACAGTATTTTGGAGGCGGCAGACCGGAAGGCCGAGCGTCTGCTCAGCCGGGCGGAGGAGACCTCGCGGGGAATGCTCCGCGATTTGGAGGAGTCGGTGAAGATGGCGGCAAACCGCGGGCTGAACGACAGGCGACAGGAGATACACAAGCTGCGCAGCGGGATGAACAAGCGGGCTGGCAAGCGCGTAGAGCGCGAGTTGGAGGCCCGTCCTCAGCTCTTCACCGTCGAGGTTGGAGCTACGGTGCAGGTGGCGGGCAACGGCATTGTTGGGCTGGTGGAGGAGGTCCGCAACGGCCGCGCCACCCTGACGGCCGGCCCCATGCACCTGGAGGTCCCCATTGAGCAGCTCCTCCCCACGGAGAAGAAGGCCAAGGTCGCCGTGCCCTTGTCGGACACCGCGCGCGATATCCATGTGGAGAGCGTGCCCCCCTCGCTCATGGTGCGGGGCATGAACGTGGGGGAGGCCATGCCGCTGGTGGAGAGCTATCTGGACCGGGCCTACCGTTCCGGGCATTCAACGGTAACAGTCATCCACGGCCGTGGCGAGGGCATCCTCCGCCGGGAGGTCCACGCCCTCTGTGCACGGCTGAAATACGTTCAGGAATACCGCCTGGGCGGCGAGGGCGAGGGAGGCTTCGGCGTCACTCTGGTGACGTTTCGAAAGTGAGAGGCGCCTTACGCCTTCAGCTTCTCGCGGTACCCGGACTCCAGCGAAACCTCTGAGAAGGAGCCCATCTCGTTCATAACGGCCAGCGCGTCATCCACAAGCTGCATGGCGAGGGGGCAGCCTGTGCCTTCCCCCAGCCTCATTCCCAGTGTGAAGAGCGGGACAAGGCCCATGGCCTCCGCCGCCGCTGCGTAGGCCGGCTCTGCGGAACGGTGGGAGGCGATCATGAAATCCTTTGCCCCCGGCGCGAGCCGCGAGGCCAGAAGCGCTGCCGCGATGGAGATCGCCCCGTCAATAATTACGGGCAGACGGCAGGCCGCCGCGCCCAGGAAGACCCCCGTCATGGCGGCGATGTCCAGCCCCCCAACGCAGGAGAGGATCTCCAGCGGGGCGTCCGGCGAGGGATGATGGAGTTTTAACGCCTCAACGATAACGCGCTTCTTGTTGGCGAAAGCCACATCCGTCAGGCCTCCGCCGCGCCCAACGAGCTCGGGGTCCGGCCGGTCAAGGGCCGCCATGATGCAGGCCGCCGCCGGGGCTGTGTTGCCCATGCCTACCTCACCCGCTCCGATGACCTGATACCCTTCGTCCTTGACTTCCTCTACAAGCTGGATACCCAGCTCCACCGCCGCCCGCGCTGTCTCCGGCGGCATGGCGCACGTTTTGGCGAAGTTCGCCGTCCCCTGGGGCATCAGTTTGTGGCTGGAGTCGATGCCCGGCCGTGGGGAGAGCCCCTTGACGCCCAGGTCATACAGGCGGAGGTCCGCTCCTGCGCGGCGGCACAGCACGTTGATGCCGCACCGCCCGTCACCCGAGTAGAGCTCCATCAGCACGCGGGTGAAGTATTGCGGTGAGCCGGACACCCCCTCCTCGCAGATACCGTGGTCCGAACCGAAGAGAAAATGAACCTTCCGGGAAAGGGTGTTCTTCACCTGTCCCGTGATGCCCGCAATGCGAACGGACAGGGCCTCCAGTTCCCCAAGGCTTCCCTGCGGCTTCAGCAGCCCGTCCTGCCGCTCCTGCGCTGCGCGGACTGCCTCCCCATCCAGTGGGCGGATATTCTTGATGCTCTCCTCGATCGTCATATCCCCAGGCTCCTTTAACCCCCAAAATTTTATTCTCCCTGATATTTTACACAAAAAGGTATGGAAGCCCCGGTGCTGCCCCTCGCTGCTTTTTTAAATATACGGCAAACAGCGTATTGTCCAGCTTTAAAATAGAATCTATAATTTGGTCATTATTGGTCAAGATGAGACGAGGGGGGAGGAAAAAATTTCTTTGAGGCTTCGACCGACTAAGATCAACTAAGGACAAAGGAGTGATACGCTATGGATTTCAATAAATTGACGCGAAAGAGCCAGGAGGCCATCGCCGAGGCCCAGAACATCGCGGCGGGATACAACCATCAGCAGGTGGACGTGGAGCACGTTCTGCTGGCGTTGCTGCGGGACCCGGAGGGGCTTATCCCCCGGTTGCTGAAGCGCATGGACGTGGAGCCGTCCACGGTGGAGAAGCAGGTGGAGGCCGAGGTGGCGCGCCTGCCCCGGGTGACGGGCAGCGGCGCGGAGCCGGGCAAGGTTTACGTGACTCAGCGGCTGAACCGCCTGCTGGCCGACGCGGAGGAACGGGCCAAACGGCTGAAGGACGAGTACGTCTCCGTGGAGCACCTGTTCTTGGCGATGCTGGAGGAGAACAACACGAACCTGGGGCACATCCTCAGCCGTCTGAACATCACAGAGGACCGGTTCCTCAAGACGCTGACGGAGGTGCGGGGCAGCCAGCGGGTGCAGAGCGCGGACCCGGAGGCCACCTATGAGGCGTTGGCGAAGTACGGGCGCGACCTGGTGGCCGCGGCGCGGGAGGGCAAGCTGGACCCCGTAATTGGCCGGGACGAGGAGGTGCGGCGTG
>JAEEGY010000011.1 GCA_016280565.1 Fretibacterium sp. | reverse complement strand
GGCTGTCATGTGGGCTGCTATGCTTCTGACGGTCTGGTCGGGGATGGAATATCTCATTGATGGCAGTCGCCTCCTGATGGGGTAGGGGAGAACGTCTTTGAACTGGGAATCCGCTCTTTCTGGCTGCTCCCTTGCGATGGACGCCTTTGCGGTGTCCGTGGGCGTGGGCACGCAGGAGGGTGCTGGCAGCAGGGCCTTCACCGCAGCGTGGCGTTTGGCGCTGGCCTGCGGGCTTTTTCAGTTCTTCATGCCCCTTCTGGGCTGTTTCCTTGGGGAGTGTTCAACGCGCTGGTTCCCAGCACTGGACCATTGGCTGGCCTTTGTCCTTCTGGCTTTTGTCGGAGGCAATATGGTACATGGCTACTTCATGGAGGAGAAGGAGCAGAAAACCGACGGCGTGGCGGAGCGGCTTGGGCTCCTGCTCTCCGTGGCCCTGGCGACGTCCATTGACGCGCTCGTCGTCGGGGCGGGCTTTGCGCTGGCGGGGCTGCCAGTGATGGAACTGGCTGTCATTGCGGGAGTGGTGACAGCCGCAGCCTGCGCCGCGGGCGTCTATCTGGGGCGCTTTGCCGGGGCCCACTTTGGCAAAAGGATGGAACTCCTGGGTGGGGTGCTGCTCATCCTCATTGGGCTGGAGGTCCTTGTGTCCCACCTGATGGACCACGGGAAGATTCCGTTCTGATATGCCTTCCTACATCTATATCCTCCGCTGCCGCGGGGGGGGGCTTTACACCGGCTGGACGACGGACGTTGCCCACCGCGTGGAACAGCATCAGTCCGGGAAGGGTGGGCGTTACACCCGGTCGCACCTTCCCGTCGAGTTGGTCTATCAAGAGGAATACGCAACGCAGAGCGAGGCCATGCGGCGTGAGTGCGAGATCAAGAAGATGACGCGAGCGCAAAAGCTGGCCCTTATCGAGCGAAGGCAGAAATCCCCCTTACAGCCACAGCCGCATGAACGGCCGCTGCAGTGACGACAGCCTCTTCATCGGGAAGAAAGCCAGGGTTGTGGAGCGGCAGGGAGCACCCCGCGCCAATGTGGTAGAACGCTCCGGGCCGTTCCTGAAGGAAATACCCAAAATCCTCCGTCATCATCAGCGGCTCTTCAATGCGGTGAACATGCTCTGCCCCAAGCACTGAGCGGGCCGTTTCCTCCACAAGCTGTGTCATGGAATCCTCGTTGACCACACCGGGGTAGCTCTCGTGCAGTTCGCATTGGGCCTGCGTTCCGAATTTCCCGGCCACACTTCTGACGGTATCTAAAACCCGTTCCCGCATTTGTCTCCTCGCCTCCGGGCCCAGCGTGCGGATAATGCCTGTGAGTTCGGCACGATCCGCAACGATATTCCCGGCGGTCCCCGCATGGAACGTCCCAACAGTGACAACGCTTTTCTCTGAAGAGTGGTATTGTAATTCCAACAATTCTTCAACTATCTTAGAGGCCGCGGCCAGCGCGTCGATGCCCTTCTCCCTCTCCGCGCCGTGGGCGCTCTTCCCTGTGACGGTTATCTGAAACGTATCCGACGCCGCGTAGAACTTTCCATAGCGGACACCAATGTGTCCGGCCGGGAACTCCGGTGTGACATGGGCTCCAAAGACCGCAGAGACGCCCTCCAGAACTCCGCCCTCGATCATCCGCCGGGCTCCGCCGTTGCCTTCCTCATCGGGTTGGAATAAGAATAAAATCGTCCCCGCGAGTTCCTTGCGATGAGCTGTGAGAATACGCGCCGCCCCTAAAAGGGCCGTGATGTGGACATCGTGGCCGCAGGCGTGCATAACGCCGGGAGTCTGGGAGACGAACTCAACGCCTGTGGCCTCCTGAAGAGGGAGGGCGTCCATATCCGCGCGAAGAGCAATGAAGGGACCGGGTAAGGTCCCTTTGAGCCTTCCCACGACCGCCGTCTCCAATATCCTTTCTGCGGAAATTCCCAATTCTTGGAGATAATGCTCAATACGGGCTGCAGTCTTAAATTCATGATTGCCCAGCTCCGGCTCCCGATGAAACTCCCTGCGCAGAGCAGACAGCTCCCCGGACAGGCGATGGGCTTCGGCCAGATAATCAATATCCATGGCGATTCCCTCTGTCAAGGATTCCGACAAAGCGTTCCAGCCGATCCATGCCCTTTGCCAGTGCCTCATCCCCGCAACAGTAGGATATCCGGATATGATCGTCCGCGCCAAAGCAAAGCCCCGGTGTCACCGCCACATGTGCTTCCTGAAGGAGACGGGTACAGAACTCTGTCGAGTCCAGCCCAAATTTTGCGATGGAGGGCAACACATAAAACGCTCCCTCCGGAATCTGGACTTCAAGTCTCATCCTGCGCAATCTTTCCAGAACATAATCCCGCCGGCGGCGGTACTCTCGAACCATCCCGGAAGGATCGTAATCCAGCGCGGCCAGGCAGGCTCGCTGAAAGGGCGCGGCGGAGGAGGTGACCATGAACTGGTGCAGCAGCTCCAGACGTTCTTTAACATGTTGTTCTGCCATCAAATATCCCATACGCCAGCCAGTCATGGCGTATGGCTTCGAGAAACTCTGAACAACAATAATTTGTTCCTTCAAATCCTTAAACTCGGCGAAGCTGTGATAGTTGTCTATATAACAGAGTTGGTTGTAGACAGCATCACACAGGACGAAGATATCTTTCCCCTTTATTGCTTCGCGCACAGCAGTAAGGCCTTCTTTGTTATAGATACAACCTGTTGGGTTGTTGGGGGAGTTCAGAATAATGGCCTTGGTCCTGGATGAAAGGAGACTTGTCAACTTTTTATAGTCGATTTGAAAACCGTCCTCCCGTGTGTCCATGGGGACGAATGTTGCACGGCAAAGGCCGATAATGCGTTCGTACAACACAAAAGCAGGGGTGGGGACGATGACCTCGTCCCCGGGATTGAGCATGCCAAAGAGGGCGACGAAAATGGCCTCCGTCGCCCCCACTGTGACAATGACCTCATCCGGCGAATAGTCCAGAGCATGGCGCTCCCTCTCGAATGTGGCGATCTTTTCCCTGAGTTCCGCCGTGCCGTTGTTCTCAATGTAATGGGTTTCCCCTCTGGCGAGGGCCTCGCCGGCCGCCTGGCACACCGGTTCCGGTGTTGCAAAATCAGGTTCCCCCAGCGTCAGCCGCACGCAGTCCGGCGTCTGGGCCGCAAGGCGGGAAAACTCCCGTATGGGACTTCGCTTTGCTCCATAAATTGCCGTGTTCAGACTGTCCTGTATCATGATGACGTTACAGCGTGCGGAGGGCCTGCTCAAGAGCTGTCTTCTGCGACGTGCCCTCGTCCTTCCGCTTGATGACGCGGGCAGGACACCCGGCGACGACCATCTTCGCGGGAACGTCCTCGATCACGACGGCCCCCGCCGCAACGACAGCTCCCCGTCCCACATGGACTCCTTCAATGATGACTGCGTTGGCGCCGACCAGCACATCATCCTCAACGACAACAGGAACAGCCGACGCGGGCTCAATGACCCCAGCAAGGACAGCCCCGGCCCCGATGTGGCAGTTGTTGCCTACCGTGGCCCGGCCGCCCAGCACAGCCCCCATGTCGATCATCGTCCCGTCTCCGACAACGGCCCCGATGTTGATAATGGCCCCCATCATGACCACGGCGTTTTTGCCGATGGACACATTTTCCCGAATAATCGCTCCCGGCTCAATGCGGGCGGGGACACCCTTCATATCCAACAAGGGGACAGCGCTGTTCCGGCGGTCGTTCTCAATGACGATGTCCTCAATGCGGTCCTCGTTTGCTTTCAGAATAGGGGCCAATTCACTCCAATCGCCAAAGACGATCTTATCGCCCACACCAAAGACCTTCGCCGTGCCGTAGTCGATAGGAGTTTTTTCCTTGACGTACAGCTTCACCGGGGTTTTTTTCTCCGCCGTGGCGATGTAATGGATAATTTCCTGTGCGGTCATGCGCCCTCCTCCTTAACCTACGATATCCCGCATATCGTACAGCCCCGGAGCTTTGCCGATAATAAAAGCTGCGGCCGCCAGGGCGCCCTGGGCAAACAGGGAACGGTTCTCCGCCTTGTGCTTGAGCGTCACCGTTTCATTCCCCATTGACAGGATGACCTCGTGGGTCCCCACCTCGCTGCCATAGCGAAGAGAGTGGATGCCGATCTCCTTTGGAGATCGTTTGCCGTTCTCATGCCGCCCCACCACGAGGGGCGAATCCGGGCGCGCTTCAGCAATGCGTTTTGCCAACAGCAAAGCGGTCCCGCTGGGAACGTCTAACTTCTGGTCATGATGATGCTCAAGGATTTCGATCTCGGCCTCCGGCAGGACGGAGACCGCCTTCTTCACAAGGTCGGCCAGCAGTGCAACGCCAAGCGACATATTGGCCGACAGAAAAATAGGAATCTTTGCCCCCGCCGCGCGGATCAGTGCCAGTTCCTCCTCCGTCTGGCCCGTTGTCGCAATCACAACGGGCAGCGAGCGTGCAAGGCAATAGTCCGTAAGTTTTTTCGTCGCGGCATGGTTGGAGAAGTCGACAACAACGTCCGCCTTCCCTGTGAACTGCTCCAGCGCGGCGTATGTTCCGGCCGCCGGGTCTGTCTCAAGGCTGATATCCACCCGTGCGGCAATATGGTAAGGCTTCCCGTTCGACTGGGCCGCTTTCGCCGTCTCTGCCAGCATTCGGCCCATCCGGCCGTTGGCACCGCTGATAATAATATCCATCGAATGGGCCTCTTATGCCAACAGCCCCTGAGCCTTCATCAGGGCGCGAAGCTGCTGCCAGTGGGCTTCCTCCATGGGAGTCAGAGGCAGACGCACATAATTCTTGCACCACCCCATGGCGGCCATGGCGGCCTTCACGGGTATGGGGCTCACCTCGCAGAACAGGGCGTTGATCAGGGGAAGGTACTCACACTGAAGGGCCGCGCTTCCCGCAACGTCACCCCGGAAGAAACGATCGCACATCTCCACCGTTTTGGCGGGCATGATGTTGGAGAGGACGGAGATAACGCCCTGTCCCCCCATAGACAGGATGGGAATCACCTGATCGTCATTTCCGGAGTAGATGTCCATCTTGCCCTTCACCAGGGCGGCCGTCTCCACGATTTTGGAGATATTACTATTCGCTTCCTTGATGCCCGCGATATTGGGGTGGTCCGCCAGGGCCGCGTAGGTCGCAGGCTCAATGTTTATGCCGGTCCTGGAGGGCACGTTGTACAGGATAAGCGGCTTTGTGGAGGCGTCGGCAATGGTGGTGTACATTTTGATGAGTCCCTTTTGCGTCGCCTTGTTGTAGTAAGGCGTCACGACCAGTAACGCGTCCGCGCCGTCCCCGCAGGCACACTTTGAAAGCTCAAGGGCGTACTGTGTATCGTTGGAGCCGGTTGCCGCAATGACAGGGACCCTGCCTGCGATCCGTTTCACGGAGAATCGAATCGCTTCCTTGTGTTCCTCGTCAGTGAGCGTTGAGCCCTCTCCCGTGGTCCCGGCGATGACCAACGCGTTGATGCCCTGATCGATCTGCCAGTCGATCACCCGGCCAAAGGCTTCAAAGTCGATGCCCTCCTCGGTCATCGGAGTGATTAGGGCTGTGGCGACACCACGGAATACTGGTTTGTTCCTCATTGCAATCTCTCCTTCACTAAAACTTGTTTCAAAGACAGGAGCGCAAAAGTGCCCCTTGGTTAGATGCCCTTAATATTTTATTAGAAACTTGGCAAATTGAAAATCCAATTTCTATATCAATGTCCACCTTTCTCTCCTGCGCCATAATGCCAGTGTAATGTTCTGAATCCATGGAGGTCTTCATTTGAAAGTGGAGGTGAGGGGGAAGAGAAGAATTCCTTCCTTTCCCCCCTTGTTTTTCGTTTGCAGTGTGCCGATAAAACATTTATAATGAGGTAAGGTTAAAAGATACCTCTGTGGCATTCCACCTTAGGAGGAGGGATGCTGCTTAATCGCATGGAAGCAGGTGAGGTAAATGAAGATGGAACTGATGTATCCGCCGGAGGGGATGCCGCAGAAGCTCAACCCTGATCGGATCAAGCAGGTCGAGTTGGGGCTTGGGAAACTGAGGCCCGAGACAGCGGTGAAAACGGCGGTAGAGGCGGAACCGGAACAGGAGAAGGAAGCCTTGAGCCGTGAGGCTTTGAAGGACGTCTTGGACAAGACGCTGGAGGTGGTAGACCTCCTGACGCCGCACCGCCACTTGGAGTACGAGGTCATCGAAGAGGCGGACATCGTTCAGGTCCAGGTTGTCAACACGGACGACGGCAGCATCGTGCGGAAGATTCCCGGCGACGATATCGTGAAGCTGGTGGAACAGATACATAAGGTACTGAGCGAACGCTTGGACGTTAAAGCATAAAGCAGTGGCCTCAAAAACTTCTTGCGATTCACCCTGAAGTGTGCTGAAGGTTTTGAGCCGGCACGATGAAATAAGATTTAGCCGGTGGAGGGGAGGTTTCGTTCCACCGGTTTTTTGGTGTGGAGCACTGCGTTCAGCGGAGACTCTGAATCGTTTTAGTGGAAGACCATCAAGAGAGTCACTTTCGTTATCCGTTAAGAGGCGAACGGCTTTCCACGCAGTGCCATCTCGAAGTGCGCCGCCTCGATGAGAAGCGATTCCTGGCCACGGGCGAGACTGGATTTCAGCGCCTCCATCGCTGCCCGGCGGCAGACGAGGGCAATATCCGCACCGCTGGCTCCCTCGGTGCGTTCCGCTAACTTATCCAAATGGACATCTGATGCAAGGGGCTTTTTGCGAAGTTCAATGCGGAAGATCTGCTCACGGGCCTCCCGGTCGGGGAGGGGAAGTTCCAGCATCAAGTCGAACCGTCCTGCGGCGAGCAGCGAGGAATCAAGCCGCTCTAAACGATTGGTTGTCGCCAGAACAGTAACGCCCTGAAGGTCCTCAATGCCGCTCATTTCTGCTAAAAACTGCCCCAGCACCCGGCCCTCGGTGGCACTGGCAGCATCGCCGCTGGGGAAGAGCGCTTCTATCTCATCGAAATACAGGATAGAGGGGGCGGCCTGCCGGGCAACGCGGAACATCTCGCGAATAGCCCGCTCGGACTCGCCCAAATAACGCGACATGATGGACGCACTCTGAACAGAAATGAAATTTACTCCGCTCTCCCGCGCCAGGGCCCGCGCCAGCAGGGTCTTTCCCGTGCCGGAGGGACCGTACAGCAGGATGCCCCGCGCCGGACGGATGCCACAGCTTTCAAAGAGGGCCGCGTGTTGCAGAGGCCACGTTACGGCGCGCATAAGCTCGTCCTTGACATCCTCCAGGCCTCCAACGTCCTCCCAGGAGACATCGGGAATTTCCACAAAGACCTCCCTTACAGCGGAAGGTTCGATCTCCATCAATGCTGCCATGAAGTGCCGCATCCCCACCTCCAGCGCAGCGACCTTCTCATAGGGTATCTCTTGGGTATGGAGGTTGACGTGGGGCAGGATGTCCCGGACGCAGGCCATGGCTGCCTCCTTGGCCAGAGCCTCCAAATCGGCGCCGACAAACCCGTGGGAAAGGTCCGCCACCTTCTTAAGGTCCACGTCCTTAGCAAGGGGCATCCCCCGCGTATGGATTTGTAATATCTCCAACCTTCCCTTGCGGTCCGGGATAGGTACAGCGATTTCCCGGTCAAAACGTCCCGGTCGGCGAAGCGCGGGGTCCAGCGCGTTGGGGATATTTGTTGCTCCGATAACAACGACCTGCCCACGGGACTCCAGCCCGTCCATCAGGGCCAAAAGCTGGGCAACGACGCGGCGTTCCACCTGCTTCTCGCCGCCCATGTCCTCGCGCTTGGGGGCAATGGCGTCGATCTCATCGATAAAAATGATGGAAGGCGCACGTTCCTGGGCCTCCTCGAAGATAGCGCGGATGCGCTCCTCGCTCTCACCGTAGAACTTCCCGATGACCTCCGGCCCGGAGATGTGCGTGAACCATGCGTCGGTCTCGTTGGCCACGGCTCGGGCGATGACCGTTTTGCCCGTGCCGGGAGGGCCGTAGAGAAGGACACCCTTGGGCGGCTGGATCCCCAGCCGTTCAAAAATTTGTGGGAAGCGCAACGGAAGCTCGATCATCTCGCGCACCTTGCGTATCTGTGAGCCCAGGCCCCCGATGTCTTCGTAGGAAACTTTGTGGGGTTGAGTCACCTCCGCGGGCTTGAGCAGGTTGAGGTAGGTGGAGGGGTTGATGCCCGCCGTCCCCTCCGGTGTCGTCGCAGTGACGCGGAAGTCGCAGACGCGTGTCCCAAAGAGATTGAGGCGCACCCGGTCCCCGGCCCGCACGGCCTGCCCCACAAGGAGGGACAAAATATAGGCCTCATCTTTTTCTTTTTCGGAGAGGTTGGTGTTCGTCAGGGGTTGGAGCGTGGCGCTCCCTGCAAAATGGTACGCCACGGCCCCTTCGACATTGACATTGTCGTCCAGGGAAACTGATGCATTCTCCCGGATCAGTCCGTCTATCTGAACGATTCCACGGCCGGTCCCCGGTTCCCCGGCCCTGACCCGCGCCGCCGTCGTGGTCTTTCCCGTGAGCTCAATGATCTCCCCTTCGGAGAGTCCCAGCTCCGCCATGTCGTCAGGGTGAAGCCGCGCGATGCCCTTCAGCGCATCACCAGGGTAGGCTTCCTGAACCTTCAAGATTTTCTGCATTGCTGTCCCTTCTGCCTTGTCTGGATTCAAACTGCCTTATTCTATCATAAGGTTTTCCTTTTTTACGTCCTTCCACCGTTCCACAAATCCTCCAGCCTGACGAAGTGGTAACCCTGCGCGTGGAGTTCGCGGATGATCTGCGGCAGGGCTGTCACCGTGTTGGGCACGCCGGAGTGCATCAGCACCACCGTTCCTGGTTTGACGCTGCGGGTAACAAGGTGAACGATCTCCTCAGTGGGCCGGCCCGTGTAGTCCGCGCTGTTCAGGCTCCAGAGCCCCAGCCTCAGCCCCATGCGCCGCATGGCGTTGAAAATTTTGATGTTGAAACTTCCTCCCGGTGGGCGCAGAAAGCGCGTCTTTCGCAGGCCCAGGGCCTCGACGACCTCGTCGCACCGCTCCGCTTCCCTCATGATCTTCTCCACCCAGAGCGTGTAGAGCTTGGGGTGAGTGTAGCTGTGGTTGGCGATCTCGTGTCCCGCCGCGGCCAGGGACAGGGTGATGGGCGCGTAACGCTCGGCGAACTTCCCCACAAGGAAGAACGTTGCGTGGATGCCATGCTCTCCAAGGACGGCCATGAGCTCCTGCATCCCGTGTTCGCGGGGCCCGTCGTCGAAGGTCAGCACCACCTCCTTCACGAAGGGGTCCCCCGAGGCGATGCCCCACCGGCTTCGCTCCGCGTTGAGCGGCCCCCACTCCACGCAGAGGAACAGGGTGAGGGCGGCGGTCAAAAGCTTTCTATAGAACAATGACATCAAGTCCTTCATCGTAAAGTTCTCCCCCTCAAATATCAGCCTTCTATGAGAGGGAAGTCTGCGATATAGAAGATATAATAATACAAAATGCTCTTTATGAGGAGGAGAGATTCCGTGAGACCAAACCGGGATCAGGCACTTGAGCTTTTGAGGAAGTACAACAAAGAAGAGTCCCACATCCACCACGCGCTGGCCGTGGAGGGCACTATGCGCCACTTCGCAAAGCTGGCGGGGGAGGATGAGGACCTGTGGGGCGTTGTGGGGCTGCTGCATGACATCGACTGGGAACAGACGACGGACACGCCGGAGCGTCACTGCCACGTCGCGCCAGAGATGTTGCGCGAGGCCGGAGTGGACGAGGACATCATTCACGCCGTTGTATCGCACGGCTACGGGATATGCTCGGACGTGGAGCCGGAGAACGCCCTTGAACGCACGCTTTTCACCATTGATGAGCTGACGGGGCTGGTCATCACGGCGGGGCTGGTACGGCCATCGAGGTCGCTGTCTGACCTGGAGCTGAAGTCTGTCAAGAAGAAGTGGAAGGACAAGGCCTTCGCCCGCGGCGTGAACCGCGAGATCATCAAAGAGGGCGCGGATAAGATGGGGATGCCGCTGGACACGGTGATCGACGAGACGATCAAGGCTCTGCGCCCCATTGAGAAACAGATCGGAATGTAGAGGAGGAGGGGAAGATGAGCGCAAAAATCACGATCCTTTTGGCGGATGACCACCCCCTGACCCGGGCGGGCATTGCAGAGTTCCTTCGCCGGGAGAGCTCCTTTGAGCTTGTGGCAGAGGCGGAGGACGGTATCAAGGCCTGGGAGCAGATACAGGCGCTGAAGCCAGACGTGGCCCTCCTGGACATTCGTATGCCCGGCATGGATGGCGTCGCCGTCGCTCAGAAGGTGAAGAACGAGGGGCTTCCCACCGCGACAATTATGCTGACCTCCTACGACGCGCAGCAGTACGTCATGGCTTCGCTCCGCGCGGGGGCAAGGGGCTTCGTGCTCAAGACCGTGAGCCCGCGGGAACTCACAGCCGCTATCAACACCGTCGCCAAGGGGGGGCTCTACCTTGATCCTGAGGTAGCCTCCGTGATGGGGGAGAGCGACTTTGTCCCTGAACAGCTCTCCGCGCGGGAAAGGGAGGTCCTGCTGTTGGCGGCCAGGGGGCTCTCCAGCAAAGAGGTGGCCAAGCGTCTGTTCATCAGCGAGCGCACGGTCCAGACCCATCTGGCCTCAATCTACGACAAGCTGGGCTCGAAGAACAAGACCGAGGCCCTTCTGCTGGCCCTCAAGTATGGGGTTGTCACCCTTGAGGAGATACTGGAGGAAGAGGAGTAAGGCGCGGCATGTTTTCGAGGATAAGGGGAGCACTCCGCGGCTCCTCCCGGCCTAAGCACCATTTTCTGGCCTTTCTCCTCTGCGCTCTGATCCTGCCCTCCGTCGCCGTGGTCTTGGTGGCGGTGGCGGGCATGGTCAGCCAGGAGCGTGCCATGGAAGCGGCTGTCAGCTCCTATGTTCAGGACCTTGCGGAGAGCATGGCCTACCAGATGAGCTCCAGCAGTCACCTTGGTGCCATGCCCTTCCTCAGTGACATGACGGGCTATCCCTTCTTCTCCTGGGGGCCGTCCATTCCCGGTTGGGTGGCGCTCATCAGCCAGGAGGGGCAGGTCATCATGGCCTCCCCCGGGGCGATGAATATCGCCGCCATCTGGCGAAAGGACCTGCCCATCGGAAAGGCGGCACGGGTGGCGGATAAGCAGGGCGCGCAGTACACCCTCGCGATCTACCCCCTCACGGGATGGGACGGATATGTTGTCGCGGCCGTCTCCTGGGACCAGCTTCTTGGGGGGCTCGTCAAGGTGGCCCGCATGTGGCCCGCGCTCATTGTCCTCATGACGCTTGGCAGCTTTTGGGCCATACGCCTCCTGTGGAGGCGTCTTGTTCTGCCACTGAAGTCCCTTGTGGCGGAGATCGACAACCTCCGCGTCGGCAAGGATGTTCCAGGCGAGCTGAGCCGCGGAGCTGTAAAGGAGATCGAGAGTGTCCAGGATGCCCTGACGCGCTTTGCCAAGGCGGCTGTGGAGCGGGATACCCTTCGCAACCGATATGTTCAGGACATCGTTCGGGTGCAGGAGAAGGAACGGGTGGACATGGCGCGGGAGATCCACGACGGGCCGCTCCAGGACATCACGGCGCTGCTTCAGCAGATACACATGACCCTGGATGAGGCGGAGCAGCAAAACCAAAACAGTGCTTCTTCGGTCCAGCCTTCCACTCTGCCCCGTATCAAGCGGGTGGAGGGGCTTGCCAAGACCGTGGTGCGCGAACTGCGTTCCCTCTGCGATGAGCTGGCGCCGCCATGGGTGGATCTGGGGTTGACGGAGACGCTGACGGAGCTGGCTGAGCGCCTGTCGGAGAACTATGATATCCCTGTGATTTTGGACGTTGAGGAGCCCGCGGACGGAAGTGGGCAACGGGATGTGCGTGATCTTGATGTAAGCTCGGAGACGACGCTCTCCTTCCTGCGCATCCTTCAGGAGGCGGTCTCGAACGCCGTCCGGCACGGGGAGGCGACAGAGGTTCGCGCCGCCCTCTCCCTGAGCGGGGGAGAGATGGGAGCAGAAGAGAACCTTCACCTGGATATCTGGGACAACGGGAAGGGCTTTGACGCGAACATCAACCATGAGACCCTTCGCCTTCAGGGACACCGCGGTCTGGCGAATATGACGGAACGGATGTCGCTCATGGGGGGGACTCTCACGATAACGTCCGAGCCCGGCAAGGGAACGCACATCCTCGCCGCCCTGCCTTTACCGGCTGAGACGGCCTCCCAGACTGGGAACAGCGGAGTCCTTGACAGCACCGCGGATTGAATCTATATTACCGGCGCTT
>JAEEGY010000078.1 GCA_016280565.1 Fretibacterium sp. | reverse complement strand
TTTGTGTATCTGTGCGCGTGCTTTGTTGGGCAGGCGTCTTTTGTGCTGTTTATTTTCGCGGAGGCTGGGCCAGAGGGGCTGGAACATGATGTTATTAGATACGCATCTGCATACAAAAGAACATTCCCCAGACAGTTTTTTGCCCTTGAGGGACGCCGTTACCCGGGCAAAGGCCCTGGGGCTCGGCGGCTTGTGCGTCACGGATCACGACTCCTGGGGGATACTGCCGGAGACTGAGGCCCTGCGTCGGGAATGTAACTTTCCGTTCTTTGTGGGCATCGAGATATTGACGGCGGAGGGAGACTTCGTCGTCTTCGGTGTGGAGCCCTTTGACTACCAGCCACGGCGTCTCCGGACGGAGGACCTGATGGAGCGGGTAAACCAATGCGGCGGGGCGGCGGTGGCAGCTCACCCCTACCGGGACAACGGGCGTGGAGTGGAAGACCTGATCAAAACCCTTTCCGGCCTGACGGGTGTGGAATGTTTCAACGGCAGCACAAAGCACAAGGCCAACCTTCAGGCCTTTCGAGAGGCACAAAAACGGGGGCTCGCCTGCCTGGGGGCCAGCGATGCCCACCTTGTGGAGCGCGTTGGGAAATTCGCCACACGCTTTGACGGAGAGCCACAAAACGAGCGGGAATTGATACAGCTTATCCGCGCCGGGGCCTGCGCGCCCGTGGCGTGGGATGGAACGGCCTTTGTCACTGCGGAGGCGTGGACATTGCGGCAGATATCAAAAGAAGAGCAACACAATCCTTATTTCAAGCTCAGGGGTTGACGACCCCTGAAACCCTTTAGGAGGTTTTTTCGATGTTCAAAAAGGTTGTTGCGGCGGTTTTGTTGTGCGCCTGCTTTGCGGGCGGCGCGCTGGGCGCGGAGAAGAGTGTGAGCATCTTCATCGCCTACACGGGCATCAAGCCCATCCTTGAGGCCTTCACCCGCGACACTGGGGTCAAGGTGGACTACCTTGAGATGTCCTCCGGCGAGGTCCTGACCCGCATCCGCGCGGCGGGCAAAGCGCAGGCGGACGCCTGGTTCGGCGGCGGGCTGGACAGCTACGTGGCCGCGGCGGCCGAGGGCTTCCTTGAGCCCTACGTCTCCCCGGAGCGCGCGCCCTACGACGCGATGTTCTTCAACGCCGAGGGGCTGTGGAGCGGCATTTCCCTGGGCTCTGTCGTGCTGCTGGGCAACACCGAGGTCCTGGCGAAGAAGGGCCTGTCCATGCCCCAGAGCTGGGAGGACCTGACAAAGCCGGAGTATAAGGACGAGGTCCTGATGGCGACCCCGGCTGTCAGCGGCACGTTCTACGCCATGGTGTCCGGCATCCTGCAGACGCTGGGGGCGGAGAAGGGCTGGAAGCTGCTGGAGGCCATCGACGCCAACGTGCCCTACTATTCCAAGCGCGGCGCGGAACCGGCCAACAAGGTCAGCATGGGCGAGGCCGCAGTGGCCGTCGCACCCTTCGACACGGCGCAGCGGCTCCAGCAGGAGGGGTATAAGGTGGAGATGGCCTTCCCCAAGGACGGCGTGCCCTGGTACATCGCGCCCGTGGCGGTCTTTAAGGGAGCGCAGAACCCGGAGGGCGCCCGTGCGCTGGTAGATTGGGTGCTGTCCGAAAAGGGACAGGCGGCCCTGGGCGAGTACAACACCCAGGCCCCCATCCGTCCGGGCGTGAAGCTGGCCCCGGCCGTTCAGGCCATGCGGGACTCCAACCTGATGAGGATGGACGTCGTGAAGGCCGGCCAGGACCGCGAGGAGACCCTCAAAGTCTGGCAGGAGAAGTTTGGCAGCAAGTAACGTGAGCCTGTCCTTATCCCGCCGGGAGGCAGCGTCCCCCCGGCGGGAAACTCTTTATCTGACTCTTATGCGCGCGGAGTGGGGCCTGTGGCTTTTAGTGGCCGCGCTGCTGGGGCTCTTCATCCTCTGGCCCGTGGGGTCCGTGTTCTTTGAAAGTTTCTTCAGGGAAGGGCATTTCTCGCTCCGTGCCTACGAGGGGCTGTTCACAAAAAATATCCGGCTGGTAACCGATAGCTTCTCCCTCGCCCTGTCTGTGACGCTGGTGACGATCCCCCTGAGCGTCCTCATCGCCCTCCGCCTGGTCTATGGCCCCGCGCGAGGCCGTCCGCTCATCGTGGGGGCTCTGGCGCTCTCCACCATCTCGCCGCCCTTCCTCTGTTCCATGGCCTACCTCATGCTCTTTGGCCGCCGGGGGCTGGTGACATGGCGGCTTTTGGGCATTGAATGGAACCCCTACGGTTTTCATGGCGTGCTGATGATGGAGGCAGCGGGGCTCATTGGGCTCACGGCGCTTTTGGCCGCGGCCTCGCTGGACCACGTGGACGGCACTCTGGAGAACGTCTCGCTGAATTTGGGCGGATCGCCCCTCAGGACACTGGTCCATATCTCCCTGCCTCTGGCCCTGCCCGGCATCGGGGCGGCGGCGCTGGTGGCCTTTGTGCGCTCCCTGTCGGACTTCGGAACACCGCTGTTTGTGGGCGGACGTTTTCAGGTTCTGGCCTCCCGTGCCTACAACACCCTCATCGGCGTGGGAGACTTTCCCCTGGCCTGCGCCATGAACGTCCTGCTGGTGTTCCCCGCGCTGCTGATCCTGTTTCTGCGCTCCCCGCGAAAAAGGGACACGGCCCTGTCCGGTCTGACCCAGCCGCGGTCGCTGAGGCTCCCCCGCTGGTTCCTGGCCCTTCCTGGCGCCGTGGCCTGGGTCTTTGTGGCCGTTCAGGTTTTGGTGTATGGGCTCATCTTTCTTGGCAGCGTGACGCGCACCTGGGGCGTGGATTTCTCCCTGACCTCGCGGCACCTCGCCGGGATATTGAACTTTCGCATGGACAGCCTCGTCCGGAGCCTGCTCTGCTCCCTGGCGGCGGCCCTGGGGGGCTGTCTGCTCTCCGCGGTCATCGTGCTGCTGATGCCTGGCGCACCCCGTCTCGTGCGGCGCGGGGTACAGACCGTCGCGGACGTGCCCTACCTCATGCCGGGGACATTTCTCGGCGTGGGCTATCTCCTGACCTTCTCGCGCCTGCCCCTTGAGCTCAGCGCGGGATTTTTGAT
>JAEEGY010000077.1 GCA_016280565.1 Fretibacterium sp. | reverse complement strand
GATCCATGCCCAGGACCATGCGATCCGCTCGCTTCGCACCGTGTCATAGTCGAAGTCCGCCCCAAAGCGCTCCTTCATCAGACGGCGCGCCGTGGGCACGTCAACTCCTATCTGGGGGCGAATGTCCTCCTCCGTTATCTCATAGCCGTGTTTGGGGCCCGCCACGGTCCAGCCCCTGAGGTTCAGCGCCTCCGTGTCGAACATCAAACCGTCCATATCAAAGATCACCGTGTCAAAAACTGCCATGAGTGTTCCTCCTGTCAGTAGGCAACAGATTCCCGGAGGGCGGTCTCCACAAGACTGTTCAGCGATATGCTCTTCGACAGCGCACAGGCCGCCGCCTGACGGTGAAGCTCCGGGGAAATATGGACATTAAAGCTGCCCGCGTACGCGCTTTCGGGCTCCTTCCCCTCAGCCCTGCATAATGACAGATAATCGTCCACAGCCTCATGGAAATCATTTAACAGTTCCTCCGCTGTCTTCCCCTCATAGGAAATCAGAGCGTTAACGCCCTGAACTTTGCCATAAAACAGGCGGTCTGCCTCGGAGAATTCAACGCTGCCAAGATAATTTTTATATTCCATCACGCTGCTCATATCAGTTCCTCCCCCTTTAGATGCTCAAGTAACTGCCTCACCTGGTACTCTAAAAGCTCTTTGCGCGGGTGCGGCCTGTGGAGCAAAATTGGCGCATGGTTTTCACAGGAAAAAATCACGCGAGAGCCCGAGGTACTACCTTTGTTTGACCTGACATAGCCGAAATAGCCTAGCAAAGTCTCAACTTCGTCAAAGGTCAAATCTCTTGGTCGTGAAAGAAGCCGCTCAATCAATTTCTCTTTTTTCCCCATGATATAGCGATACTTCCTCCTGAGTTATTCTCTGTCATCTATCCGTGCCCATTATAGCGCATCGCTTTGCTGTCCCTCAGTTTCTGCGCTCCTCCCTCTGGGCAAGGAGGCGGCTCTGGGCGTAGCCCACCTCGCCCTCACGCGAGGTGATGTAGCAGTCCATGCGGGCAAGGCGGATCCCCAGGAGCGTTTTGCCAACCTCGCGCCCCCGGAGCCCCATCTCCTGAAGATCGTGGCCCGACAGCTCGCCCTTGAGCGGGACCCAGGACTGGATGTGCTCAACGATGAGCTTCTGAGCCGCCTCGCTCTTGAGACAGATCATCCAATAAAGAAGAGGCACGGGGCCATAGTCCTTAAAGAGAAGGTAGGCATCCGAATTCTTCGGCGGCTTCTTGTTCCTGACGCCAAAGGAGCAGAGACGTTCCACCTCCGGCCAGCCCGTGAAGCAGAGGGTCATCTCCTTCCGCTCAACGGCGGTAAGGCTCATGCGGTCCATTGCCGCGGAACGAATGTCGGAGGGAGAATCGGTGAAGACAGCCGCCATGCCCACCAGCCAGCCCATGCCTTTGAGGTCCAGTCCCAGCTCCAGGGCCTCGGGCATCAGGAGCTCAAGGGCGCGGAGACGCTGTTCCAGGTTGTTGAGCGAGGGGCCCCCCGCTGCACCGTTAAGTTGTATTCCCGGGAAGAGAGATTCCCAGACGCCAAGCTCCCGCATCCGAAGCGCGATCCGGCGGAAGCACTTCTCCTTGGCGATGATCTCCAGCTCCACCCGGACGCGGGGGGCGGAAAGGCACTCCAGCAGGCCGCCCCTCACGCCGCTTTGGAGCAGGCGCATCGTGTTGTCCTCAAAGCGCATCTTCAGCCGTTGCTCCAGTCGGATTCCCCGAAGGATGCGCGAGGGGTCCTCGACAAAGCTCAGATTGTGCAATATCTTGAGCAGCCCGTCCCGCAGGTCTGCCCGTCCGCCGAAGTTGTCCATCAGTGTGCCCCAGTCCCCCTCGCTCAGGGAGATGGACATAGCGTTGACTGTGAAGTCCCTCCGGCCAAGGTCTTGCTTGAGGGAATCACTTTGGACCGTGGGCAAAGCGGCCGCGTACTCGTAGAACTCCCGGCGCGCCGTGGCAACGTCAACCTTCTCCCCATTGGGGAAGGTGATCGTCCCGGTGTTGTAGCGCCCGTGGACTGTGCTGCGGCAGCCCGGCTCGTCCCATGCCTGGACCAGCTTCTCCGCGTCGCCTTCCACGGAAATATCGATATCGGCGTTCTTCACGCCCAGCAGAATGTCGCGGACCGTCCCCCCCACGAGGTAGGCCCGCATCCCCATGGACTCCGCCTTCGCTCCAACCCGGTGAAGCAGGGAGAGCGTCTCCTCCGGAAAGGCCTCCTCCATCAGGGCAGCAACGCTCTCCATCCAGAGGAAGCCGGAATCATGCGTCGGGCCGCTGCCGGCGAATTGCCCGGAGCGGTAGAGGGCCCTCACCAGGTCGGAGCGCGCGAGCATCCCGACGAGGCGTCCCTTGTCCATGACGGGCATCTTCTCAAAGCCGTAGGTCGCCATCATGCGGTGCGCCTCGTCGACGGACGCCTCAGCCGCGATACTGATGACCCCCTCTGTCATAAAATCACGGATGTGGGCGCGGTCCAGGCCGTGCAGATGGGCCTTGTCCAGGTCGTTTCGGGTCATGATGCCGACGACCTCGCCATCCCCGCTGGCCACGGGCAGGGATTTCAGTCCATAGCGCAGCATCGTCCGGTATCCCTCGTCCACGTGGGCATCCGGAGAGACAGCGATGACCGGGCTGGTCATGATGTCGGCGACCTTGAGCATGGGAGGAATGGCTTCGTGCAGTTTTTTCTCGATCTCGTCCAGAAGTTCCTGCGGGTCGCGGCAGTCAATGGTGGCCGACCCCGCCTGAAGGTGCCCGCTGCCGCCGTAGGGGGCAAGGAAATCCTTGACGTTCAGCACGTCCTGGGCACTGCGGACAATGATGTTGACTTTTTTCCCTCCGTTGTTGACAACAGCGATGGTGACGTGGGAGTCACAGTAGTCCCGGAGGCGGTGGACGAAAAGGGAGAGCCCCTGAACATAATCCTCCGTTTCGGCCCAGGTCAGGAGGACCTTTGCGCCGTTGATGTAGCTCTCCCGCGCGTTCTCCGCCAGGATATCCAGGAGGCGGCGATCCAGGGCGGACATGGAGACCTCTACGTGGGACAGGATGTGCGTCAGGTCCGCCCCCATCTCCCGAAGACAGGCGACAGCCAGGATGTCGCGCTCGGTGGTGGCCTCGTAGGTGAGCGCGCCCGTGTCGTCGTAAATGCCCATGGCGAAGAGAGTGGCCTCCTCCGGCGTGATGTCCTTGCGCTGTTTGATAAGTTCCTCAACGATGAGGGTCACGGCGGCGCCCACGGGCTCGCAGACGGTCTTCTCCGCCGGGATGTCCTGCCCTGTGGGGGGGTGATGGTCGTAGAGGTGAACGGTCACGTCCTGACGGCCGGCCAGCGCCGCGAAGGGGCCGATGCGCTGCCGGGTGCGCGTGTCCACCACGACCATCAGCGTCACCTGGTCCAGGGGGATCCTTCTGGGTTTGGAGAGGCCCCACTGGTGAGCGTGGCGGCTCATGTAGTCCTTGACCTTGCGGTCCGGGGAACCCGGCGGGCAGATCACCGCGTCAGGGTAGAGCTTCTGGACGGCGACCATGCTGGCCAGCGAGTCAAAGTCCGTATTGAGATGGCTTGTGATCAAATGCATGACCGACACCCTCCTGTCCACACTCCTGAAATTTACTTCATGATAGCATAAATCCGGCAGCCATGACAGGAGCCCGCCCCACCTCCCTCATTTTGCGAAAAGGGCACGGCTAACCTTTAGGGTGATGACAAATCGCGAATAGCGGGATATGCTTATTATGTGTCTCATAAATCTATGACACAGGGAGGAATTGAACGTGAGAAACGCGAGTTTGAAGCTGTTCGTAGTGCTACTGGCTTTCTTGTTCTGCGTTGGTTCCGTTTGGGCGGACGCGAAGATTTTTATCGCCTTTGCACAGACCCAGACGGACAGCGGCGGCGAGGACAGCGAAACCCCGGACAGCTCAAAGGGCTGGTGGTCCATTGATCCCGGCAAGACCAGGACGTTCAAGACCTACAGCTACAGCCCTTTCTTCTCGGTCTATTATTACGCCACATCCATGGGCGGCAAGCGTGTCTGGGCCGGCAAGGCCGGCGGGGAGGATCACGCCTATCATGCCTTCTGGATTCACCCCACAAAGGCGTTCAACGTCACAGACAGCAAGAAGGTCAACGGCGGGAAAAAGGTCTATTTCCGGCGTCTGAAGGATTCGGATATTCCGAAGCAACTTTGCGTGCTGAATCTCACGGCGAAGTAGCGGCACGGTAAAGCTACGCGGCTGTCCCGTGAATGCCGTGAGGCAGCCGCGTAAAATCAAAGGAGGTTTTCGTTATGAGAAAAGTTTTTGTTAAGGTGTTGTTGGTGGGTCTGGTGGTTGGCCTGATGGCGGCCTC
>JAEEGY010000076.1 GCA_016280565.1 Fretibacterium sp. | reverse complement strand
AGCCGGTTATGTCCTTTTCCCTGCTGATACTGAAGTTGGGGATGCACTCTACAAGTCTTGCCATGTACTTTTTTTCTCCTTTCACATTTTAAAGGGGAGAGGGCTTAACTCCATAATTCAATTGCTCCCGCCGCGTGGCTGAGGAGACCAGGGGGGAGCAAAACGCCTCCCCCTGAGGTTCAATCAGTCTGGGGGTTTCAGGGGGTTCTTTCCCCCCTGAGTTTCAATCATTGTCCCGTGAAGCCGCTGACGAAGTACTTGATAAACGCGATGGTCTGAGGCTGGTAGATGATGTCCACCAGGAACGCGCCCACGATGGGAACGATCATGAACGCCTTGCGGGACATTCCATAGCGGTCCTTCACGGCTGTCATGTTGACGATGGCCGAGGGGGTCGCGCCCAGCCCGTGGCCCAGCATCCCCGCGCACATCACGGCGGCGTCATAGTTGCTGCCCAGGATGCGGAAGATGATGAAGTAGCAAAGGATGATCAGCGCGACCACCTGCGCCGCGACCACCAGCAGCACCGGCCCGACAAGGTCGAGGAGCTGATAGAGGTTGAGGCTCATCAGCGCCATGGACAGGTACAGGTTCAGCATCACGTCGCCAATGCCGTCCACCAGCGGGAAGCTGAAGTGATACCAGTGGAACTTCTCGTTGAGGTTCCTCACGATCATTGCCACGAACATCGCCCCCACGTAGGTGGGGAAGCCCATGCCGATCAGCGTGCTGATCCAGCCGGAGATCTGCGTCCCCACGGCCATGCAGACCAGGATCGCCGCCACGTTCTTGATCACGTCCAGCGGGGAGAGTTTTTCCCTGCTGCCGGCGTTGATCTCCTCCACCGTGGTGTCCAACGTTTCCGACGTGTCCGGAGTGAGGTGGTTCCGCTCGATCAACAGCCGCGCCACGGGGCCGCCCACCAGGACGGCGAAGATCAGCCCAAAGGTTGCCGCCGCCGCGCCGACGGTGACGCCGGCGGGATAGCCCATTTCAACAAAGGTCTTGCCATAGGCCCCGGCCGCCCCGTGCCCTCCGATCATGGAGATGGCCCCGGCCAGCAGCGCGTAGGGATACTCCAGGCCTGTGACAGAGGCCAGGCCCACGCTGATGAAGTTCTGGATGATGGAGACGGCGGCAGCGCACAGCCAGTAGATGATCAGCAGCAGCCCGCCCTTCCTCAGCAGGGCAATGGACGCGCCAAGCCCCACCGTCGTGAAGAAGGCGTCCATGAAGGGGCTCTGCAGGGTCGTGGTGAACTTGAACGCGAAGGCCCCGCTCTGATGCCCCGCAAAGGTGATGAACATGAACAGGAAGCCGCCGATAACGGGCGCGGGGATGCAGTATTTCGTCAGGACCCCGGACTTCCCCTTGATCCAGAAACCGATGAGCAGCAACACCGCCGCCAGAGCGGCTGTCGCCACCATGCTGAAGGAAATTTGCAACGCGCCATTGACTGTTTCAAATGACATGGTTACCCCACCTTCTCTTTGTATGGAACGTGAAAAAATAGAATAAGCCCTCTCCCTCAGTTGCAGCTTATTTTATTTATTATATAACGAGTTGCTCTTTTTGGGCCGGGCTGCGTTCCGTCACGCGATCTCCAGCGACGGGTCCGGCGACAGGTCCGCCGGGCTGCGGACGCCCCGCTCCCACGCGCACCGTCCCGCCATGGCGATCATCACGGCGTTGTCCGTGCAGCGGCCGGGGCGGGGGAGCCACGCCTTCCAATGACGGGCTTCCCTTGACTCCGTCAGAGCTGCGCGCAGGGCGCTGTTGGCCGCCACGCCTCCGGAGGCCGCCACGCGCCGTATCCCCGTGAGCCGCACCGCCAGGGCGACCTTCGCGACCAGAGCCTCCGTGACGGCCCGCTGGAAGGACGCGCAGAGGTCGTTCAGGGGAAGCGGTTTGCCCTCTTCTTCCATTTTGCGGACCTGCCAGAGCAGCGCCGTCTTGAGCCCGCTGAAGCTGAACTCGACCTCCTTTGTATTTTTAAGAGGAATGGGGAAGTCGAAAGCGTGGGGGTCGCCGTCCTTTGCCAGGCGGTCGATCTCCGGGCCGCCGGGGTAGGGGAGGCCCAGGACGCGCGCTGCCTTGTCGTAGGCCTCGCCCGCCGCGTCGTCCCGGGTCTGGCCCAGGAGCCGGTACTTTCCCAGGGCGTCGACCCGCACGATCTCCGTGTGTCCGCCGGAGACAATGAGGGAGAGGAAGGGCGGCTCCAGGTCCTCCGCGTCCACCAGCGGGGCGAAGAGATGCCCCTCCAGGTGGTTGACCCCGATGAGCGGCACGCCCCACGCCTGGGCGAGGGCCCGCGCGGCCATCACGCCGACGATAAGGGACCCCATGAGCCCCGGGCCGCAGGTGACGGCGATCAGGTCAAGGTCCCGGCCTTTCACGCCCCCCTCACGCAGCGCCGCGTCCACCAGGGGCAGGAGGTTTTCCAGATGCTTGCGCGCGGCGAACTCCGGCACCACGCCGCCGAACCGCGCGTGGTCCTTGATCTGGCTGGACAGGAGCTCGCAAAGGATGGTCCGTTTCCCCAAGGCGTCGCCGCGAGACTCTGATTCCCAGGCGTCGCCGCGAGACTCTGATTTCAGAAGGGCGACGCCCGTGTCGTCGCAGCTTGTTTCTATGCCAAGCGTCAGGCTGGTCATGACCTTCACCCCCATAAGTATGCGTAATATTATAACCTGTTGGCATCCTGGGGGGTATTGCGCTTGCCAAAAACAGGACAAGACGGTACGCTATCCCCGTCGTCGGATTGAAGCTCAGGGGGGGACGAACCCCCTGAAACCCCCAATATTTCAACAGGAGGCTGGGCCATGCTGCTGGTTACGGATGTTGGCAACACCACGACGGTCATAGGGATATTTGAAGGGGACGTGCTGCGAGCGCACTGGCGGCTTTCCTCGACGCTGCGCACGTCCGACGAGCTGGGGATATCCCTGCTCACCCTGCTGGGCACGAAGGGCGTTGCCCCGGAGGAGATCGAGGGGGCCGCTTTTGCCAGCGTCGTTCCCATGATGGACTTCTCGCTCCGGGAGGCGCTCCGGAACTTCTTTAACGTGGAGCCGCTCCAGGTGGACTCCACCATAGATACGGGCATGGAGATACGCTACGCGACGCCCCATGAGCTGGGGGCGGACCGCCTGGTGACGGCTGTGGCGGGGCGGGCAAAGTACGGCGCGCCCCTCATCGTGGCGGACTACGGCACGGCGATCACGTTCGACGCTGTGTCCCCGGAGGGCGCGTACCTGGGCGGAGCCATCGCGCCGGGGCTGAACTCCAGCATCTCCGCGCTGTTCTCCAAGGCGGCGAAGCTGCCGCAGGTGGGGCTCTCCCTGCCCAAATCCGTCATCGGGCGCAACACGAACGAGTCCATCCAGTCGGGCATCGTCCTGGGCAGCGCGGGGTTGACGGACCACATCGTTGGGCTGCTCCGGGCGGAGCTGGGCACGGAGGCGAAGGTGGTCGCCACCGGGGGACACGCCGGGCTGATGGCGCGGGTCTCGCGGACCATCGACATCGTGGACCCCTGGCTGATGCTCGACGGCCTGCGGATGATCTATCAGCGCGTCAGGGGCTGAGCCCGTGTCCTGCGTCATTGGCGGACTCTCCCTGGCCAACCCCCTCTGTCTTGCGCCGATGGCGGGGGTCACCAACGCGCCGCTGAGGGAGTTCTTCTCCCGTCTTGACGTGGCCCTGACGCACACGGAGATGGTGAGCTGCGCCGGTTTGGTGCGGGGGAACGTAAAGACGTCAGCTATGCTGCGGGTCTCGCCCCGGGAGGCTCCCCTCATTCTTCAGCTCTTCTCCCCGGACGCCGAAACGCTGGCACGGGGCGCGGAGGCGGCTTTGACGCTCAACCGGCAGGACGGCGCCGTTCCCTTTGCGGGGCTTGGGATCAATATGGCATGCCCCATGCCCAAGGTGACGAAACGCGGGGCGGGAGCTGCGCTCCTGAAGTGCCCGGCGGAGGCCGCCGCGATGGTCCAGGCCCTGAAGAAATTTTTCCTGCCGGTCTGGGTCAAGATACGCCGCCTGGAGGACCTGGACGGGACGTTGCGTTTCATCGAGACGCTGGCGGCAGCGGGGGCGGACAACGTGTGCCTGCACGGCCGGACGGCGGCACAGCGCTAGGAGGGTGTGGCGGACAGGCGTTTTGCCTCGGCTGCGGCCGCCCGCTTCCCCGGCCTTATCGGCGCTAGCGGGGACGTTTATTCGGTCAGGGACGTGCGGGAGTACCTGGAGATGGGCTGCGCTCCTGTTATGCTGGCTCGGGGGGCGCTGTCCAATCCCTGGCTATTGCCGGAGGCCCTGCACGCGCTGGGTTTTGACGTGCTGTCTGAGCAGCTGGCCCGCGCTGGGATCGGGGTTCTGCCCCCCACGCCGGAGGAGCGTTTTGCCGGCCTTTGCCGGTTAGGGGAGCGCGCACGGGAGATGATTGGGGAACGCCAGGCCGTCGTGCTGCTCAAACGCCTCATGGGCGGGATCCTCCGCGGGATGGAGGGGGCGTCGGAGCTGCGCCGCCGCGCCGGGTGCGCCGTGGAACTGGACGAGCTGCTCAGCGTCTTCTCCGCGGGGATGCTGGGCCGGACTGCGGAGGCCCCCACGCAGGCAGGTGGAACCGTCACCTTGTCACCTGCCTGTCACTTTTGTCATAAAGGTGACGCGCCCCTGGCCCCCGTAAGCGTCACCTCCGTCACACCCTCCCTTTAGGGAGGGTGACAAGGTGACGTAGGGGGAGGGGT
>JAEEGY010000075.1 GCA_016280565.1 Fretibacterium sp. | reverse complement strand
GGCCTGCTGGCCCGATACCGCGCGCTGGGCGCGGCGCTCTCGCCGTTGTATGCTTCCGAGAAGAAGGCGAGGAACGAGGAGGACCTTCCGGTCATTTCCGAGGATGAATTGCACGAGGCGTATGAGTCCATCCGGGAGTTTTTCTCAAGTCTTGACGTTGACAGCGTGTTGTACGCGCTGGATTATCTGGACGGTTTCCGCGTCCCGGAGGGCGAGCGGGAGCGCATCAATCGCCTCCGCAACGCGGCGCGCAGCTTTGACTGGGACCGGATCAACGATATCCTTGAGGGAGGAGGCAGTCTATGAGGAGATTCACTTTTATCGCGTTTCTGCTCCTTTTCGCCGCCATAGCCGGGATCACCCTGATACAGGACAGCCAGGTGGACACGGACGTGACGGCGAAGGCCACGAAAGTGGGCGTGCTGCTGACCGGGAGCCGCTCGGACCGCAGCTACTGCCAGGCGCATTATGAGGCGCTGGAGGCCATAAAGGACGAACTCAACCTTCATATCGTCTATCTGGAGAATGTGCCGGACAGTTGCTACCGGTACATTGAAAGCCTCGTGCGCGACGAGGGCTGCAAGATCATCGTGGGCGTTTCCATTTTTTACGGAGATGATATGAGACGGGTTGCTACGGAGCATCCCGACGTCTATTTTTTCAATACGGGGGGTGTCATCTCCCAGAAGAATTTCTCCTCGTATTTTGGCCGGATGTATCAGGCGCGGTACCTTTCGGGCGTCGTGGCGGGCATGAAGACGAAGACCGGGGAGCTGGGCTATGTGGCGGCGTTTCCCATCCCGGAGTGCATCCGGGGCATCAACGCCTTCACGCTGGGCGTCAGGAGCGTCCGCCCGGACGCCGTCGTGCATGTGCGCTACTGCGGCTCATGGGTGGAGGACGCGCCGGCAAAAGAGGCGAGCCGGGCGCTGCTGGACGGGTATCCTATCGACGTTCTGGCCTTGCACACCAATTCCCTGGAGCCTCACAGGGAGGCGGACGCCAGGGGGATATGGTCAATCGGCTACAATCTGGACAACGCCGCCATGTTTCCAAATACCTACCTCACCGCCTGCGTGTGGAGATGGGAAGTGTATTACCGCAAACAGATCCGCAACTGCCTGCAGGGAAAATTCCACGGGAGCAATGATTTGATAGATATGGAGGACGGCATCGTCGGCATTCCGGAATCCGCTCATATCGACCCGCAGACGAAGGCAAAGCTGCAGGCCGCCAGAACAAGGCTGAAAAGCCGTGGGTTCGACGTGTTTTACGGCCCCATCAGGGACAACACGGGCCTTCTTCGCGTCGAGGCGGGGGAAGCCATGCCGGACGACGAGATGTTTAACAATTTTGACTGGTATGTGGAGGGCGTGACGATTGAAGGGTAAGGAATGGGCGGTGCGTAATCTGCCGCCGCTGCTGGTGGCGCTTATCTGCGTCGCGCTGGTGGTGGTGATACGGAGCTTCCAGCTGCCGAAGACGGGAGAGCGGGTGACGGTGGGCTGCGTCCTGTTGGGGAAGAAGGACGACAGGGGCTGGAACGAAAGCCATTACACCGGTTTGTCGAACGCCTGCCGCGCCCACGACTGCGGTTTTGTGGTGCGGGAGGGCGTGGCGGAGAGTGAGGCCGCTGTGTCCGCTGCCGTCAGGGAGCTGGTGGGCAAGGGGGCAAACGTCATCTTTCTGACCAGCTTTGGATATGGAGCGTGCATGGACGAGATCGCCCGTCAGTATCCGCGGGTGGCGTTCTTCGGCATCTCCGGCGAGGGGGCGGCCAAAAATGCCACCACTTATTTTGGCCGTCTGTATCAGACCCGGTATCTTGCCGGCATCGTCGCCGGCGCGGAAAGCAAGACGGGCGTGCTGGGCTATGTGGCCGCCATGCCGATTCCCGAAACGCACCGGGACATCAACGCCTACGCGCTGGGGATGCGCGTTGCCAACCCGAGGGCGCGGCTCATCGTTCACTTCACCGGGAGCTGGGACGACGAGGCGGCGGAGCGGAAAAGCGTCATCCAGCTCCAGCAGAAAGGGGCGGACGTGATCACCTATCATGAGGACAAGCCTTACGCGGTGGAGGAAGCGGAGGAGTGGGGGCTTATGAGCACCGGCTACGACGCCGTGCATGAGAAATATTCTGACCGGTTCCTGACGGCGGCGGTGTATGACTGGAATGTCCTCTACGAGAAGGTGCTGGGGGATTATCTGAGCGGCAGGACGAATTTTTCCAACAGCTATTGGCTGGGGCTCGAGGAGGGGGCCGTTGCTCTGCATCCGCTGTCCCCTCTGGTATCGGAGAAAACGGCGCTCCTTGTGGCGCAGGAAAAGAAAAGGATAGAGAACGACAGCGACGTGTTCTCTGGCGTCATTTACGACAATCGGGGGGTCCTTCGCTGCGATAATGGCGAAAGGATCAGCGACCATGAGCTTTTTACAGGCATGGACTGGTTTGCGGTAGGAGTTGTTATCTATGAGTAAGCGATTGTCTCAGATGGGGAAAGGAACCATCCTGGTCATGCTGGCCTTTGGCCTGCTGCTGCTGCTCGTGGGGGCGATGTTCCGGGAGCGGGTGAACGAGCTTTTGACCTCGTACACGGAGAGCCAGACGGAGCGGCAGGCGGAGACGCTGGCGAACCAGGCGGCGGAAAACCTTAGGGCGGAGATGAAGAACCTCGCCTATATCGCCGCGAGGATCGAGGCCAGCCCTAAGGAGATCGGGCGGCTGATGCCGCTGTTTTTCAACGAACAGGGCGTCCAGCAGGGGCTTTTGACCATCACCGGACGGCCAATGTTTGGGGAAGCTTTGTCCCTGCACACATACAGCGGCATAAAGAACGCCTTCCGGGGCAAAAGCGCCATCACCTTTGTCCGGGATCAGGGGCTTCTCTTTACCTATCCGGTGTTTCACGGCAAGAACGTCAAGTATGTCCTCTACCGGCTGTACCCGCCCAATGCCATTGCGGAGAGTTTTTCCATAAGCTGCTACGACGGCATCGGCAGGATGCTGATCGCTACCCGGGATGAGGATGTGGTCGTCCCGTTTGCGGAGAGCACCTCCGAGGATATCGGCTTCATGCAGAGCGAGGAAGTGAAGGGCCTTTACAATTCTATGCACCGCGATATGGAGGTCTCGGTGGGGGCCGCCCGCACCTTCCGGACGGAGCGCGGGGAAATGCTGCTGTTTGAGGCGGAGGTCCCCGGCACGGATTACATTCTGGCAGGGTTTGTGCCAAAGGAAAAAGCCTCCGAAGGGATCGAGAACATCACGCTTTTGGTGGTGTGGGTATTTGGCCTGTTGATGCTGCTGGTGGTCATCGGCTCCCTGTATCTGGTCCGCGTTCGGGTGCAGGTCCAGGAAGGGGAGGAACTGCGGGAGGCAAGGGACGCGGCCGAAAATGCGTCCCGGGCCAAGAGCGTGTTTTTGTCCAATATGTCCCACGAGATCCGGACGCCCATCAACGCGGTGCTGGGCATGAACGAGATGATCCTGCGGGAGAGCGGCGAACAAAAGACCCTCGAGTACGCCGAGAACATCCGCACGGCGGGCACCACGCTGCTGGGCCTCATCAACGACATCCTGGACTTCTCCAAGATCGAGGCGGGCAAGATGGAAATCATCCCCGCCGATTATGACACCTCCTCCCTCATCAACGACCTGGTCACCATGATCCAGGCCCGGGCGGAAGCGAAGTGGCTGAAACTGCAACTCAGCATGGACGAGAAACTTCCCAAGCGTCTCCACGGGGATGAGGTGCGCATCCGGCAGGTGATCACGAACCTCCTCACCAATGCCGTCAAATACACCAGGAAGGGCAGCGTCACCTTCCGTATCGTCTGCGAGCGGATACCGAACGACCCAAAAAGCGTCTATCTCATTGTCTCTGTCAGCGACACGGGCATCGGCATCAAGCCGGAGGACATGGCGAAGCTCTTCTCGGAGTTTGAGCGCATCGAGGAGAAGCGCAACCGCAACATCGAGGGCACGGGCCTGGGCCTGAACATCACCAGGAGCCTGC
>JAEEGY010000010.1 GCA_016280565.1 Fretibacterium sp. | reverse complement strand
TCGCCCATCGCCGTCGCGGCCTTGCTGATGACCTCGCGGAACTCCACCGGAAGCGAGTTCCACCACTCGGCGTTGACGTAGAAGGGATCGGGATGGAACTGGTAGTTCACACCGGTGAAGTACTTCTGCACCTCGTAGAACTTCATGCCGACGACGTTCACCCAGGGGTTCTCCTGTCCGTCGGCCACGCCCGTCTTCAGGGCCATGTAAAGGTCGGCGTAGGGGACCGTGGTGGTGGTGGCGCCCATGGCGATGAAGGTCATGTCGATGGTCTTCATGCCGTTGGTGCGCATCTTCAGGCCCTTGAGGTCCTCCGGCTTCTTGATGGGGTGCTTGTTGTTGGAGAACTGGCGGTAGCCGCCCGCGTCGCACAGGTTGATGATGACCGTGCCCGTGGTCTTCTCCGCCTCGGCGCAGACCTTCTTCGCCAGGTCGCTGTGAAGCAGGGCCGTCACCTCAGCGCGGGTGTTGGTCATGAAGGGAAGGGTGAACATCAGCAGACGGGGGCTGAAGTCGAACTGCCCGCCGCGCATCCCCTGGGTCACGCCCTGAACCACCTGCTCCAGCATCTCCTTCTCGGTGCCGAGCTGACCGTTGCCGAACACGGTGACGGTCACGTGGCCGTGGGTCCCCTTCGCCACATCCTCGGCGAACTTGAGCATGGAAACCCAGCGGGGGTTGCCCTCGGGCTGCGCGTGCCCCACGGTCATCTCATACTTGCCCAGCTTGGCAAACGGATCGTCATCGGCCCATGCGCAAACGCAGCTCAGTGCAAGCACTCCGGCCAGGACAGCAACCAACAGTTTTTTCATTGGAGAGTTCCTCCTTCAAAGGTTTGATATGCTGATAATATCATAGGAAGAGGGCTTTTTACAAGCTCCTCTCCCTATGGCATACCCGTAAGTTACAGGCTATTTGTACAGATTGCGGATGACGAACAGGGTACCGATCATCAGAGCAACGGCCACCGGCAGGGCAATAACGGCGTTGGGAACAAAGCCCGCGATGAGGTAGCTCACAAAGCTGACGGCCGCCACCGTGACGGCGTAGGGAAGCTGCGTGGAGACGTGGGTGACGTGGTCGCACTGCGCCCCGGCCGAGGCCATGATGGTCGTATCCGAGATGGGCGAGCAGTGGTCGCCGCACACCGCGCCCGCCATGCACGCGGAGACGCAGACGATGCCCAGCGGGTCTGTCAGCGGGAAAACGCTCAGCGTGATGGGGATGAGGATGCCGAAGGTGCCCCAGGACGTGCCCGTGGAGAAGGACAGGAAGCACGCGATGAGGAAGATGATAGCCGGCAGGAAGGAGTGGAAGCCGCTTGCCGATCCCTTCACAAGGGCCTCAACGAACTGCTTGGCCCCCAGGGAGTCCGTCATGGCCTTCAGGCTCCAGGCAAAGGTCAGGATGAGGATAGCAGGGACCATGGACTTGAAGCCGTCGGGGATGCAGGCCGTCATGTCCTTGAACGGCAGGACGCGCCGCAGCAGGTAGTACAGGAAGGTGATGATCAGCGTCACGGCAGAACCCAGCATCAGCCCCACGGAGGCGTCCGAGTTGGCGAAGGCGTCCACAAAGCTGGTGCCCTTCCCCGCGAAGTAGCCTCCGGAGTAGATCATGCCCGTCACACAGCAGGCGATCAGCACCAGGACAGGGAACAGCAGGTCCAGCACGATGCCCCTGGGGTTCTCCTCCCCTTCCAGGGTCTCCGCCCCGGCCTTCACGCCGGAGAAGAGGTCGCCGTTCTCAAGGGCGTTTTTCTCGTGCCGGGCCATGGGGCCGTAGTCCAGGTTCCAGATCGCGAGCATCACCATCATCACCAGGGTCAGCAGGGCATAGAAGTTGAAGGGAATGGCCTGGATGAAGAGATAGAGGCCGTTGCCCTCCTCAACGTAGCTGGAGACGGCCGCCGCCCAGGAGGACACCGGCGCGATGATGCAGATGGGGGCCGCCGTGGCGTCCACCAGGTAGGCCAGCTTGGCACGGGAGATGCGGCTCTTGTCCGACACAGGGCGCATCACAGAGCCGACGGTCAGGCAGTTGAAGTAGTCGTCGATGAAGATGAGGACGCCCAGGGCAACGGTGGCAAGCTGGGAGCCGGTGCGGCTCTTGATGTGGCTGTTGGCCCAGCGCCCAAACGCGGCGGAGCCTCCCGCCCGGTTCATCAGCATCACCAGAATGCCCAGGATGACCAAAAAGACCAGGATGCCCACGTTGTAGGAGTCAGAGAGGGACTTCACGATGCCGTTGTTGAAGACGTGGAGCAGCATCCCCTCAACATCGAGGTTGGAATACAGCAGGCCCCCCACGACGATACCGGTGAAGAGGGACGTGTAGACCTCTCTCGTGAGCAGCGCCAGACCAATGGCGATGACCGCCGGCAGCAGCGACCACGCCGTCTGGAAGTACGGGGACGCCGGAGCGGCAGCCTCAGAGCCACCCTCTTCAGCGAAGGCCATGGCAGCCCCCAGCAGCAGCGCCGTCAGCGCTGCGGGGACAGCCCTGCGGACGGTCTGGGCAGAACTTAACGCAGGATGTTTGTTCATGTTTTTCACTCCTTCAAAAACTTGGGAACGCCGGTTCCCTAATCAATGAATATGCTATCATATCTTTGGGAAAGAAGTAAAGATTTTCAGGAGGAGATCCGCGCGTGCCAGAGATAGGGAACCTCAACGTACAGGTCAACCAAAACCTCAATCAGAACGCCATCGGGGCTAATCAGGGCGGCGCGGGACAGGTTACAGGAGGTACGCAGGCCGGTCAGGTCCAGGCCCCGCGTCTGCCCACCATCCGCACGGGGACGCTGGTCGAAGGGCAGGTGACAGGCCAGAACTCTGACGGGACTTACTCCGTGCGCCTCGACGGCCAGGGGATGCCCCAGGAGCTCCGCGCCCGCGCGACGCTCTCCCTTATCGTGGGAGAGCGCTTCCGCGCTGTGTGGGACGCCTCGGGAGACGTGCCGGTGCTGCGCCTCTCCCAGAGCGAGCTGTCCTTTTTGTCCCAGATCCCCGTCCGCGACCGCGAGCTGGCGACGGCGCTTCTGTCGCGGGGGCTCCCCCTCTCCAGCGAGGTCCTGACTGCCGTGAAGGACGCCTGGCGCCGCATGGGCTTCCAGGACGGACAGCTCTCCTCCCTCGTTGAGCTGTGGGCCCGCGGGCTCCCCATGACCGCGGAGAATGCGGCTCTTCTGTCGGAGTACGCCGCCCTGGACGGGAACGCGGCCACCGCCATGTGGCAGCGCATCCGCAAGCAGATGAGGGAGCGGACAAAAAAGGGCGAGGACCCCGCCAGCGCGCTCCGGGGCATGAAGGAGGGCGGGGGTGATGTGGCCCGGTTCCTCCAGGCGCACTCCCTTTTGATGCGCGCGCCCCGTGAGGAGGTGGACCCGGCGCTTCTGGCCGCCCCCTTCTGGCCTCTGCCAGAGGGAGCGGAGGGGATGACCGCCCGGGTGTTTGTGGGCCGCTCCGCCGAGGAGGACGGCCAGCGGTACTGGCAGGTGGGCTTTGGCCTGGCCGGTTCCGCGCTGGGGGACGTGGGGGGGCTCGTCGAGAGCGACGGGAAGGGCTGCAATCTGAACCTCAACGCAGACCGCCCGGAGACCTGCCGTCTTTTGGAGGCCCGGCGGCGGCAGATACGGGCCGAGCTCAACGGTTCGGCACTGCCGGTGCAGTTCATCGGCATCTCCCAGCGTGCCGTGGAGGGCCTGAGACAATACCTGCTGGCTGGCCGGGGCCTGGATGTCACCGTGTAGCCAGCGGACGTCAAGCGGAGGATAGAATGGAATTTTTGTTGAACGGAATCATGGCGGTTACGGGCAAGGAGCTGGTGATGTACCTCGTCGGGGCTGGCCTCATCTGGCTGGCGGTGAAGAAGGGGTACGAACCGGCGCTGCTGTTGCCGATGGGCTTTGGGGCGATTTTGGTCAACCTGCCCTTCTCCGGCGTGCTGAACCAGACGATGGAGGGCATCGGTGTGGCCCCCGGCATCATCCAGTGGCTCTTCGAGACGACCATCGCGGCGTCCGAGGCTCTGCCGATCTTGCTCTTCATCGGCATCGGCGCGATGATCGACTTCGGCCCGCTGCTGTCCCAGCCGGTGATGTTTTTGTTTGGCGCGGCCGCGCAGTTTGGCATCTTCTTCGCCATCAGCCTGGCCACTCTGTTGGGCTTTGACCTCAAGGACGCTGCCTCCATTGGTATCATCGGCGCGGCGGACGGCCCCACCTCCATTTTGGTGTCCCAGATCCTGCACTCAAACTTCGTCGGGGCCATCGCCGTCGCGGCTTACTCTTACATGGCGCTGGTGCCCATCATCCAGCCCTTCGCCATCCGGCTGGTCACGACGCGGAGCGAGCGCCGCATCCCCATGAAGTACAACCCACGAAATGTGACGAAGCGGACGAAAATTCTCTTCCCCATCATCGTCACCTTCATCGTGGGGCTGATCGCCCCTGCCTCGGTGGCGCTGGTGGGTTTTTTGATGTTCGGCAACCTCGTCCGGGAGTGCGGCGTGCTGGACAGCCTTCTCAAGACCGCGCAGGACGAACTGGCGAACCTCATCACCCTGCTGTTGGGGCTCACCATCTCCTTCAGCATGAGGGCGGAGGCCTTTGTGCGGGCCGACACGCTTTTGATCCTGCTCATCGGCCTGGCGGCCTTCGTCTTTGACACCATCGGCGGAGTCCTCTTCGCCAAGGCGCTGAACCTCGTCCTGCCGCGCCTGGGGCGGCCAAAGATCAACCCGATGATCGGCGCGGCGGGGATCTCGGCCTTCCCCATGTCCTCCCGCGTGGTGCAGAAGATGGCCGCGGCGGAGGAGCGGGGCAACATTATTTTGATGCACGCCGTGGGGGCCAACGTGGCGGGGCAGATCGCCTCGGTCATTGCCGGCGGCCTGGTCATCAGCCTGGTCTCGCAATATCTGAGATAGGAGGGAACGTCATGAGCCCGGAGGTGTGGAGCAATTTCATCGTCTCGCTAAAAATTATGGGACAGGGCATGGAGGGCATCTTCGCCGTTATCCTTCTCATCACCCTCGTGGTGATGGCCCTGGGAAAACTGAAGTAGTCAGAAAAGCCCCGGCGTCATGCCCGCGTAGCGGGTTTCCTGACGAGCCGGGGCTTTGTTTGTAAAAAAAACTGTGTTCTGCGTGTAAGGCTTACAGTTCCTTGATGACGTCCAGAATGGGAGCCAGCCACTCGCCGGCGTCAAATTCCTCGATCTTCCCCTCATCGCAGAGCGCGGCGAGTTTCGGCTCAATGGGGATACGGGCCGTTTTTCCAATGCCGAAGGACGCGGCCGTCTCCTCAAGGCGGCTTTTGCCGAAGATCTCATGCCGTGTCCCGCAGTCCGGGCACTGGTAGTACGCCATATTTTCCACAAGTCCCAGGACGGGGATGTGCATCAGCCCTGCCATGCGCACTGCCTTCCCCACGATCATTCCGGCCAGTTCCTGCGGCGTCGTGACGACCACGATGCCCTTCACGGGCAGGGTCTGGAAGACCGTCAGCGGCACGTCCCCCGTTCCGGGCGGCATATCAACGAACATACAGTCCACTTCGCCCCAATCGACTTCCTCCCAAAACTGCTTGACGACACCGGCGATCAGGGGACCGCGCCAAACGACAGGGGCCTGCTCATCCGGCAGGCAGAGGTTCATGGAGACAGCCTGGATCCCACTCCGCGTGCAGGCAGGCTGGATGAAATTCCCGTTGGACAGGACCGGCTCATGGAGCCCAAACAGCTTGGGGATGGAGGGCCCTGTGATGTCCGCGTCCAAAACCGCCGTCCTGAGCCCCTTCTTCGCAAGAGCGGAGGCCAGCAGCGCCGTTACAAGGGACTTGCCAACGCCGCCCTTTCCACTAACGATGCCGATAACCTTTTTCACCCCGCTGTTTGCCCCCTGGAAACCGGGACAGGCCTTGCGATCCCCGCAGTCCGCGGAGCAGCCCTCACAGTTGTGGTCACAATGCTCGCTCATATCTCAACGCCCCCTCTGCCTGGATTATGACGTGCTATCTTCAATCTGTCAATGAAAACGCCGGGACTCAGCCAATCATCCCCCGGACGCTGTTCGCCATGAAGCGGCGCTCGCGGTCCAAAAGGTCCGGGGGGAGGTCTCCACTCCGACGGAGCAGAGGGTCGTGTGCCAGCAGATACTCCACGATCTCCTCCGGCGTGCGGTCCCGCAGGGGCTCAATAAGGCTGAACCACCGTTCCAGCTGCTCCCGCGCCTGGAGGGTGCGCTCCCTGGGGTTTTCCGAAGTCCCCCAGTGCGCGTAACACAACAGCTCGTCCCCGCGCAGCACGGAGGCAAGCAGCGAGAGCGAAGAACGGGCGGCGTCCGCGTCAAACCGCGGCGGTGTGGTGGGGCGGAGCCACAGGCTCGCGCCGGGAGCGATTGAGTCCCTCGCGCCGTCCTCCAGGGGCAGGACCATCCCCGCGGCCTCGCCCACAAAAAAGAGAGTTCGCCCCCCGGAGGGGACGCGGAGGCTGATGTGGTGCGGGGCATGGCCGGGCGTGGGGAAAATCTCAATCAGCCCTGCAGGGTCCTGTTCCAGCAGGGGGACCGAGGGCGGCAACGGCGCGGGCTCCCCGTACATGAGGGCGATGTCACCCAGCGTGTGGACCGAGGCGTCCCACAGCTTGCGAGGCTCCCGGAGGTGCCGGAACGCGCGGGGATGAGCGATTACCTCGACGCCGGGATAGTGAGAACAAAACTCTGTCAGGCCCCCCGCGTGGTCCAGGTGAATGTGTGTCAGGAGCACGAGGTCAACGCCGTCCGTCAGCTTCTCCAGCTCATGCAGCAGGAGGGGGATGGTACCTGCCGGGCCGGGGTCCACAAGGACGCGCCGTCCCACCGTGTCCCGAAAGAACCACGACGAAATGAAGCGCCGGAACCCCGCCATAGGCTGGGGCAGGTCGATCAGGAAGAGCCCGCCACCAAAATCAAAGGTCAGGCCGTCCTGCCCCGTCATTCCTCGATCACCACGCGCATATTGCGGTAGGCGTAGCGTTTCAGGTCCTGGATCTCCTCGTTGCTCAGGCGGATGCAGCCCTCCGTGGCCATCGTACCACGGGAGTCCGGGTCGTGGGTACCGTGGATGCCGATACCCTTCCAGCCCCCCGCGTCCAGCCGGATGAACCAGGGCCCGTAGGCCCCGTCGATCTTCCCCTTCCCGTCGCCAAAATCGTGTTTCCACTTCGAGGCGTTCTCAATGGAGACGACGCGGAAGTTCCCCACGGGCGTGCGATGGTCGCCAATGGCCTGCTTGTTCCCCGGGTTCTTCCCCACCGCGATGCTGTAGGTCTTCACCAGGTCCTGCCCCCGGTAGAGTGAGAGGAGGTAATCCCCTTTGTCGATGCGTATCCAGTAGTCCTTGCGCTGGCCGGGGGGTGTGGTGAGCCCCGGCTTCACGGGCTCCTTCGGCGTGGGCTGGTTCTTTTTCGGCTTCAGGTCGATCTCCAGAGTGGTTTGCGAGCCCTTTTTCTTCGGTGCAGGGGGCTCCGCCGGCGTGGGAACACCTGGCGTTATCGCGGGGCGCACCGCGTCAGGGACTACAGCCAGCGGAGCAGTGGGCTCCCCATCGGGGGAGAGGGCGGCCAGGCTGCCGGGCTTCGGAACAGCTGGCCCCTCGTCAAGCGAAACGGGGGCGGGCAGGTCCGGCTTCTCCGCCTTTATCGGGGCTTCCTGCGGGGTTGGCAGGGGCTCTTCGGGGCCGGACGTGCTCCAGAAGTAGCTGACGGCGAGGGCCGCGGCGATGACCGCCACCCCGCCCCCGATAAACGCGCGCAACGCCGGGTGCATCCGCTTCTTCTGCACCCAGTGCCCCTGCTGGGTCTCGTCGACCCAAACCATCTGTGGAGTCAGTATCTTTCTCAGGAATTCACGAATCGCTTTCATTTTATACATCACCTCTTGAGTTGCTGCGATGGGCCAGCTCCCGTTCCACTTCGTACAAACGAGCCCGCTCGCCAAAGAGCAGGAGCGTATCGTTCGCCTCCAGGCGCGTTCCCCCTTTGGGGATAAGGAACTTGGAACCGCGGTTGATAAGGAGGATCGTCACGCCCTCCGGGAATTTCAGTTCACCCACGGTGTGGCCGACAACCGCCGCGTCGGAAAGAATGTCTATCTCACGGGTCTCCTCGCTGCCGGTGCCCGGCGTGCGGTCAAAGGCCAGGGGGTACGATCGCGTGGCGCGGACCGAGGTGTCTAACTTCAGCCATTTCGCGGCCTTTGCCAACGTCTTGCCCTGAAGCAGGACGGAGGTGAGGACGACGAAGAAGATGAGGTTAAAAATGTAGCGTGCGTCGTCATGGCCCTCCGTCAGCGGATAGGTCGCCAGGATGATGGGCACGGCCCCCCGCAGCCCGGTCCAGCTCACAAAGAGCTTTTCCCGAAAGCTGAGTCGGCTAAGCGAGGTACAGACGAACACGGCGACGGGCCGCGCGATGAACATCAGACAGCCCGAGATGAGCAGCCCCACGCTGATGACACGGACCCTCATCAGCTCCCTGGGGTTGACCAGGAGGCCCAACACAAGGAACATCGCGATCTGCATCAGCCAGGCAAAGCCCTCATGGAAGCGCTGGAGGCTGTTTTTATAGAGGAAGTCCCCCTCGGCCATCACGATGCCGCAGACATAGACAGCCAGGTAGCCGTTGCCATAGACGGTCTCGCTCAGGCCGAAGGTCGCCAGGACGATACTGATGCCCCACACGGGGTACAACGCCTCGTTCTCCACCCGCAGGCGCTGGATGAGCCAGCAGGCGCAGTGCCCCATCAGCAGGCCGATCAGCCCCCCCGCGGCCATCTGGACCACGAATTTTACCGCCATCTGTGCCAGAGGCACATCCGGGCTTCGCATCCAGTTCAGAGCCGCGAGAGTCAGGAACACGGCCATGGGGTCGTTGCTGCCCGACTCAAACTCCAACAGCGGTTTTAGCGAGCCCCTGAGCCCCACCTTCTGGGTCCTCAGGATGGAGAACACGGCCGCCGCGTCCGTCGAGGAGACGATAGCCCCCAGCAGAAAAGCGTCCTTGCAATCAAAGGGCGGGAGCAGAGCAATGGGGACAGCCATGAGGATAGCCGTCAGGAAGACCCCCAGCGTTGAGAGCACCACACCCTGGGTGACGATGGGCCGGATATCCCTCCATTGCGTCTGAAAGCCGCCGGAGAAAAGGATGAAGGCCAGAGCCACTGTACCGATGGTGTTTGTGTTCTCAAAGTCGTCAAAGACCAGCCCCCCCGGCCCATCCACACCTGCAAACATTCCAATAGCCAGGAACAGGATGAGCGCCGGGACCCTGATCCGTTCTGAGAGCGTCCCCGCCACGAGGCTTAAGAAGAAGAGCAGCCCCGCCACAAGAAAAGGATCCGCGTTTACCAACATATCTATAACATCCCCTGCGCACGCCGAAGCGCCATGTTAATTTCCCCTTACACATTAGAACTTTCCCCCAAAAAAGGCAAGCGCAAATACGCCCAACATATCGGGCAGAGCTAAAATGTGCCGTGATCTTCCGTTCCCCTTGACGCCGGCAGATTTATGGTTATAATTATAGCGTCATACCCACAGGGTACAGGCGCGGGGGTGGCGGAATTGGTAGACGCGCAAGACTAAGGATCTTGTGGCTTTAAAGCTGTGGGAGTTCGATTCTCCCCCTCCGCACCAATCAGAAAATTTCTAAGGCGGCCGCAAGAGTTTAGTGTGGACCGCCTTTTTTGTTTTCCGTTAGAATAGGTTGTGCCCCGCATATCCACAGGGCATACCTGTGAGGCATAGGCAGGCGGTGAGGAGGGAAATTTGTGGCTTTTACGATTTGCGTTCTGACAATGGCTCAGAAGGGCGGGCACTACGCTGCCAATAACCTCAGCTACGAGAAAGGGGTCACGGGACGACAGGCGCTGGCCGATTTCATAGCCCGACAGAAGGCCAACTTGGGGGATGAACTGAAGCTCGTTCAGGAGAAGGACCGGGTCATCGGCTGGTTTGTCAACAACTACACCCGCCCCCTGGACTGGGTCGTGGACGACAACGCGATGGTGGAGTTCATTCAGACGAACTCGCCGGCGGGTCTGCGCATTTACCAGCGGTCACTGGACTTCCTTATGGTCATTGCCTGCGAGAGGATTTTGGGCCCCTCGTCCCGCTTCTACCCGCCGCGCAGGGTCACCCTGCGTCACTCCATCGGCGAGGGACACTACTGGGAGTTAGAGGGCAGCCCGCTGACACGGGAGGATGTGGACAAAATCCGCGCGGAGATGCGTGAGCTGGTGCGTCAGGATCTGCCCATCACGCGCGAGGTGCTGACCATCGACAAGGCCCGCCGTATCTTCCATGAGCAGGGGGAGCTGGAGATCGCCGAGCTCTTTGGCCGCGCCAATCTGGACCCCGTTGAGGTCTATCACTGCAAGGCGCCCGTCTCCGGCGAAGAGGCCGAAGGGGACATCTCTCTTCCCACCGGGGAGTATGACCTCGCTGCCCTTGAGAAACGCGCGCTTCCCCCCGTGGACCGTTATGGCTACTTCTGCGGAACGCCCCTGGCCCCCTCGACGGGGATGCTCAAAACGTTCGACATCATCCCCTTTGCCCGGGGCATGGTGCTCCGGTTCCCCACGACGGAGACGCCGGAGGGGGAGCTGCCCCCCTTC
>JAEEGY010000001.1 GCA_016280565.1 Fretibacterium sp. | reverse complement strand
TAGAGCCCCTTGTCTCCGTCGCTGCAAAGGGTGGGGATCTCCCCGTACTGGTCGCCGCTGACGTCCCCGCTGATCAGGGAGGTGATTGTTTTGCCGGAGAGCAGGTCGATCCCTCCCTTGCCGCCCTTGCCGTCGTCTCTCTCGTTTCCGAGGTAGGCAATGGCAACCCGCCCGTCGCTCAAAAACGTCATCTCCGATGCGTTGGGACCTGCATTGGCTCCGCCAAAGCCCTGCACCTTATCGGATATCTGCCCGTCCATCCAGACGACCCGGCTGGGAAGATATTTATCGTCGCTCTGGACGCTGAAGAGGCCATATACCGTGTTGCTTCCGGTGATGACATCCTCGGCGTGCGCGGTGCCATTTGCCGGTTTATAGGTATATTGACGCCCCGTTGCCTTGTAGGAAGAGGTGTTGTCGTATTCCACGATGCTTGCGGTGCCCCAGGAGGCGGTGTAGAGGCTCCTGCCATTCCCCGCGTTGGCGGTGCCGTGGATATTGGTCGTCCCGGTGAGTATGCAGTCGGTTGAGTTGGTCCAGGTACCGGGGGTGTAGATGGCGGCCTTGTCGTCGCCGGCAGTGGAGCGCTCCGTCACCATCAGGCGTGTTCCTCCGTCGACGCCGAAGGAGGATACGTCCAGACTGGTCCCCAAATTCTGCGCGACGGTCGGCTGCAGGTCGATGCTTTCAGCGCTCTTGATGACAATCGTACCCAGGGTTCCGTTCTCCGTCGTGTAAAAGACGTCGGCCCCAGCCGTCCCCGCGGCCAGCAGGGCGCACAGTAGCGCAAACACAGACATAAGGAAAGTTTTTCTCATTATGATAACCTCCATTTAACCATTCAAGAAGGCGGTTGCCCTCTCCTTCACCCGTTTGCCGTCCGCGCGGCCTGCCACCTTGCCCATCAGGACCTTCATCAGCTTGCCCATGTCGCGGGGCGAGGAAGCCCCCGCCTCCTTCGCAGCCTCCGACACCAGCGCGTCCAGCTCCGCGTCGCCGAGCTGAGCGGGAAGGTAGGGCTCCAGGACCGCGATCTCCGCCAATTCGGCCTTTGCCCGGTCCTCTGCGCCTCCAGTCTGATACTGCTCCGCGGCCTCCTTGCGCTGCTTGATGAGGCGGCGGATAAGGTTCTGGGTGTCTTCGTCCGTGATCTCATAGCTCCGGCCCTTGTCGGCCTGGAACTTCTGGAGCTCCGCCTTCAGCATCCGCAGGGTGGAGAGCCGGGGCTCCTCCCGCGCCTTCATCGCCGCGGTCAGGTCTGCCGCGACCTGCTCTGTCAGTTTCATGCGTGATTCCCTCCTAACGAAAATGGGGGCCATAGAGCCCCCACTCTTTCGCCTTTTAGCCTATGTTCCTGCGCCTCATACTCTTACGCTTGCGGGCAGCCTCAGCACGCTTGATCTTCTTGGCGTCGCTGGGCTTCTCGTAGTGCTCACGCTTACGCGCCTCACGAAGAGTTCCCACTTTTGCAACTTCGCGCTTAAAGCGGCGAAGGGTCTCCTCAAGAGGTTCGCCCTCTTTGCGGGTGACAGTCGTCATCGTAAATTCCCTCCCTTCACTCTTCGGCTAACCCGGAGGCCAGCCAAGGTTGCGCCCCGACAGAAGATGAAGGTGAAGGTGGGGTACGGTCTGACCGCCCTGAGCCCCTGTGTTGATGACCATACGGTAGCCATCTTTCTCAAGGCCCAGTTTGCGGGCAACTTCAACAGCGCGGCCAACCAGAACGCTCCACACGGCAGGGTCCTCGACATGCGCCGCGGAGGCGATATGCCGTTTGGGGATCACGAGAAGATGCGTGGGCGCCTGGGGATCAACATCACGAAAGACCGCCACGTCCTCATCCTGGTAGACGAAGTCCGTGGGTATCTCTCCATTGGCGATCTTACAAAAGATACAGCTATCCATGATCCTGCTCCCCTCTCTTACTATATTTTATAACAGAAGTTCAGAAGAGACAACAGGACGCCCTTCATTTTAACGAAGACTTAACGATGATGCCATGGACCGGGCAGCGACAACGCCGCTGGCTGCCGCCTGGATGATGCCGCGGCTGACACCGGCCCCGTCTCCGGCCATCCAAAGCCCCTCCACCGAGGGGACGGCCAGGTCCTTTGCCAGCTCCAGGCGCAGGGAGTAGAGCTTGATCTCCACGCCATAGAGAAGCGTGTCCCCGTGATTGACCCCGGGCAGGATCTCACCCAGCGCGTCCAGGAACTCCACGATGTCCGTCACGTAACGGTGGGGCAGGACCAGACTCAGATCGCCGGGCTCCGCGGCCGCCGTGGGCTCCACCATCCCCCGCCGGATGCGCGAGGCGTTGGAGCGCCGCCCCGTCCGCAGGTCTGCCAGACGCTGCACCAGAAGCCCGCCCCCCGCCAGCATGTTCGCCAGTTTGGCGATGTGGGTAGCATACCCGATGGGATCGTTGAAGGGCTCGGTGAAGTTCTTCGTCACAAGGATGGCGAAGTTCGTGTTGTTGGACTTTTTGTTCTTGAGGCTGTGCCCGTTGACCGTCACGAGGTCGTGGGACTTGTTGTACTCCGGCACGACGAAGCCCGACGGGTTCATGCAGAAGGTGCGGCACCGGTCGTCGAAGGTCGGGGTGTTGTAGAGGGTCTTCACCTCGTAGAACTCGCGGGTCAGCGTCTCACATACGCTGTCGGGGACCTCGACCCGCACGCCGATATCCACCGGCATCGACGCGATGGGCAGCTTCAGTCGCCCGATCAGGCCTTCGAGCCACGAGGCTCCCTCGCGCCCTGGAGCCACGAGGACACACCGCGCGCGGACCTCGCTTCCGTCCTGAAAGCGCAGTCCCACGGCGTGCCCGTTTTCAATCAAAAGGTCCTCCACGGGCGCGTTCATGCGGATATCGCAACGCGGGGCCAGGTCCTCGTACATGGCGTTCAGCACCTCGCGGGAGGCGTCCGTCCCAATGTGGCGGATACGCGCCGGCAGGACACGAAGCCCCTTTCTGGCCCCCACGCGGATGATCTCGCGGGCAAAGCTCCCCTCCGCCTCATAGCAGTGGGGGTCCGCCCCAAACCGCACAAAGGCGTCATCAGCGTAGGCGATCAGGTCCGTCAGGGCGTCGCGCCCGATGTACTCCTCCAGGTTACCGCCAAAGCCCGTGGTCAGCGTCAGCTTGCCGTCCGAGGCAGAGCCTGCTCCGCCCCAGCCCGACACGATAGCACAGGAGGGGCAGTTGAGGCAGCTCTTGACCTTTCCCGCCACGATGGGGCACTGCCGGTCGCGGATCAGGCGGCCCTTGTCTGCGATGAGGACCTTTTTACCCTGTTTGACAAGTTCCATAGCGGAAAATATCCCGGCAGGACCTGCCCCCACAATCGCAACGTCGTAAATCATCTTGCGCACACCGCCGCGGCCTCCGCGAGGCAACTGTGCCTCGCTCCGACACAGCCGACCGAGCCAACGCCGCCCTCCCTATGGGAGTGCGTTAGCTGGCTCGTCTGGCCGAATATCCCAGCCGGTCCGGCTCCGACGACAGCGACGTCGTAAAGCATCAGAACCTCTCCGGGAAAAAGGCTTTTACGTCGTTCAGGAACCTGTCGACGCGCTCCGGCGTGTGGATGAAGGCGGGGTCGGCCAG
>JAEEGY010000074.1 GCA_016280565.1 Fretibacterium sp. | reverse complement strand
GGCAAGAGCGCAAGGAGGATGGTCTTTTACCTTTTAAAAAAAGACCCCGCTGAACTGCGGGAATTGGGCAGCCGTATCGCCTCGCTGAAGGACAGGCTCCACACGTGCAGCGAGTGCGGCAACATCTCGGAGGGCGACCCCTGCCCTATCTGCCGCGATGCGCTGAGGGACCGGGGGACGCTCTGCATCGTGGAGGACATCGAGGACCTGGTCTCCTTTGAACAGGCGGGCGTTTACAACGGACTTTACCACGTCCTAGGCGGGCGGGTCTCCCCTTTTGACGACGAGGAACTGAGCGAGGAGAGCGTGGAGTTCCTTTTGTCCCACATCCGGGAGCTCAACGCGCGGGAGGTCATTATCGCTACGAACCCCAAGATGGAGGGGGACCTGACCTACTACACCCTTTTGGAGGTGCTGAAGGAGGCCGAGGGGCTGCGGGAGGACCTGAAGGTCACGCGCCTGGCCTTTGGTCTGCCTGTGGGGGGCTCCATTGAGTTTGCCGACCGTATGACGCTCCACACGGCGCTGGAGTCCCGCGTGGCGGCCACGCCGGGAAAAGGAGGCGCATTTTGAAGAACTTTTCCTTCGTCATCGTTGCGGGGGGCAGCGGCAGCCGCATGGGGGGGCAGCGCAAGCAGTTCCTTCCTCTGGACGGCCGGGCCCTCTGGCGCTGGAGTGCGGAGAGGGCAGCGTCCCTGGCTGGCGCGGGGGTCAGCGAGATCGTCCTGGTCCTCCCGCGGGGAGAGGCCGTCTCTCAGCCTTGGGATGAGAATCCCCCAATCCCGCTGCGCATCGCGGAGGGCGGCGCGTCGCGGGCGGATTCTGTTCTGAATGGGCTGCTGTCTGCGTCCTATGATTACGTTATGGTCCACGACGCGGCGCGTCCCTTTGCCGGGGAGGCTCTGCTGCGGCGGCTCATGGAGGCTACGTCCAAGACGGCGGGGGCCATCCCCGTGCTCCCCGTAGCCGACGCCCTGAAGCGAGTAGAGGGAGAGCGGGTCTCCGCGGTGGACCGGGAGGGGCTCTTCATTACCCAGACGCCCCAATCGTTTTACAGGCCGGCTTTGATCGATGCCCTGCGGGAACATGGCAGGGGAGCGAAGGACGAGGCGGAGGCCTGGCTGGCCGCCGGGTTAGAACTGCACTGTGTGGAGGGGGAGCGGTTGAACTTTAAAGTCACCTGGCCGGATGACCTGCGGATGGCACGGGCGCTGGCTGAAAGGGAAAGGGAAGAGGTAACTCAGAGGACGGGGCTGGGCTATGACGTGCACCGGCTGGTTCCGGACCGGCCGCTGATCCTTGGGGGCGTTCGGATCAAGGACTCTCCCCTGGGGCTGCTGGGGCACTCCGACGCGGACCTTCTGGCCCACGCTATTGCCGACGCGCTCCTGGGGGCCGCCGGGCTGCCGGACATCGGCAACCTGTTCCCCGCCAGCGACCCGGCCTATCGGGGAGCGGACAGCATGGAGCTTCTGCGGGAGGTCGTGAGGAGGGTCCGCGGGGAGGGCTGGCGCGTCTCATGGGTGGACGCTGTGGTTCAGGCCCAGGTCCCGCGTCTGAACGCCCATCTGCCGGAGATGAAAAAGCGCCTTTCTGCCATCCTGGACCCCGGCAGGCCAAACTGCGTCAACCTCAAGGCCAAGTCCGCGGAGGGAACGGGAGACGAGGGCAGGGGGGGGGCCATGACCTGCTGGGTCGCGGCGACCCTGTACCGGGTTCCAAGCGAGGAGGGCGAAAGCTCATGATCCGTACTCGCTTTGCCCCCTCTCCAACGGGGGAGCTGCACATCGGAGGGGCGCGGACCGCGCTCTTCAATTATTTGTTTGCCCGCTCGGCGGGGGGAGAGTTTCTCCTCCGCATTGACGACACGGACGCGGAGCGCTCCCGGAAGGAGTATGAGGCGCGGCTGCTGAACGACCTGCACTGGCTGGGCCTGACGTGGGACGCAGGGCCGGACATCCCATCGGACACGCCCCTCCGCCAGAGCGAACGGGGGGAGATTTATGCCCAGTGGATGGACCGGCTGCGGGAGGCGGGGGCGGTCTACCCCTGCTTCTGCACGGAGGAGCGCCTGACCTCCCTGAGGGAGGGGCAGACCGCCCGGGGAGAACCGCCACGCTACGACGGGCGGTGCCGGTCCCTCTCCCCGGATGAGGCGCGGCGGCGTATGGAGGCGGGGGAACGCCCCTGCTGGCGTCTGGCCCTGCCGGAGGGCTACTCCGCCGCCTTTAACGATGCCGTGCGTGGGCCCCAGAGCTTCCCTGCGGGGACGATAGGGGACTTCGTTGTTCAACGGAGCGACGGGACCCCGACGTACCTCTTCGCCTCCGCCGTGGACGATTACCTGACGGGCATCACCCACGTCATCCGGGGGGATGAGCACGTCCCCAACACCGCCCGTCAGCTGGCGATCATCGACCGCATGGGCTGGCTCCGCCCGGTTTTTGCCCACATCCCGATGGTCCTGTCGGCAGACCGGCGCAAGCTGGGCAAGCGGACGGGCTCGACGCCCATCCGGGAGTACCGGGAGCGGGGCTTTCTGCCCGAGGCCCTGGACGCCTACCTGGCGACGCTGAGCTGGACGCCGGAGGCGGAGGCAAATCCCTTTGACCTGGCTTCCCTGGCCGCGTCCTTCTCCCTCGATAAGATCGCCCAATCCTCGCCGGTCCACGACGAGGAGCATCTGCTGCATTGGCAGAGAGAGGCAATAAAGCAGCGGGGAGGGGAGGCCCTGGCTGCGGAGCTTATCGCCGGGGAGCCTCGCTTTGCCCCCTTTGAGGAGCGTTTGGCCCCCATTGTGGCCGACCTGCTTGAGGAGGCCCCATTCCTCCGGGACCTGAACGAGGCCCTGTCCTTCCTGTGGAGCCGCTCTGATTCGGAGCCCCGCGAGCCCTGGATGCCCCAGCTGGCCGCGGAACTGGCAAAGCTAGCCTCCTGGACCCCAGAGGCGGCCGAGGGGCTTCTGCGCTCCTTTATGAAGGAACGCGGCCTGAAGGGAAGGGCCTTCTTTCACCCCCTGCGCCGGCTCCTGACCGGGAGGGACAGTGGCGCGCCTCTTCCCCTCGTGGTCTTCACGCTGGGGCGCGAAGAGTGCGCGGCGCGGCTGGGTCTGCTATAATGGAGCGGAAGGGGGCGGTGAAGGAATGCCTGTCTACTCGCACAACAAATTCTGCGATGAAGAAAACTGGCTTGGGGAGACGGCGCTGAACGACTTTGAGGAGTTCGTCTTCGTTGACGCCATCATGGACATCCCCCCTTTTGAGTCCTATGAGGAAGCCATTGAGAATTTCTGGCCGGCCTTCACGGCGGAGGCTTCTGTGTCACAATTATAGGATGGGGTTGGAGCTTTACATTTTAGAGGACAAGTGCTAAACTCACAAAGTTGTTTGGGTTTGGCAGTTTGGTTTTGTAAATCAAAGAGGCCCAACGGCCTGAATTTATAAGTTTTGGAAAAGGAGAGTCTTTATGGCAACCCGAAGAGAGCCCCGTTTTAAGCTGTGCCGTCACCTTGGCGTGAACGTCTGCGGTCACCCCAAAGCGTTGAAGAGGGTGGACCCCAAGAAGCCCGCGCGCAGCGGACAGAAGGTTTCGCAGTATGGCCTTCAGCTCATGGAGAAGCAGAAGATCAAGGCTTACTACGGCATCCTGGAGAGGCAGTTTGCCCGCTATTTTGATATTGCCAAGAAGAGCCAGGAGATGACGGGCGTGGCGCTGCTGAAGGCGCTGGAGTGCCGTCTGGACAACCTGGTCTATCGCATCGGTTTTGCCCGGTCCATCCGTCAGGCGCGTCAGCTCGTCAGCCACGGGCACATCCTCGTCAATGGAGCGAAGGTGGACATCCCCTCCTACGGAGTGAAGGTGGACGACGTCATCAGTCTGAAGGAGAAGTCCCGGACAAACACGCTCTTCCAGGACAACTTCCAGGGCTTGGTGGCCTTCAATGTTCCCTACATCGAGAAGAATAAGGATCAGTTCAGCGCAAAGCTGATCCGCGAGCCTCTGCGTGAGGAGCTGCCCATCGAGGTCAACGAGATCCTGGCGGTCGAGTTGTATTCTAAGTAGTCTAAAGTAGGAGGCGCACAGCGCCTTTTGGCCGCAAGGCCGTCAGCAACATTTACAATCGAAACACTCTTATCAAGAGAGGTGGAGGGACTGGCCCGATGAAGCCCGGCAACCTGTCAAATCAGGTGCCAATACCAGCAGCCTGGGAGGGAAATGTGTTCCCAGGCTGGATGATGAGAGGAAGAGAATAGTCTTTAAGAGCGCTCTTCCTGTCTTGGAGGAGCGCTCTTTTTTGCGTGAAGGTTGTCCGCCGGGGCTGTCCCGGCGGGCGGGGAGTTTATAAAAAATAATCTTTGGAGGTAGGCAATATGGCAAAAGTTGACAGCTTCATCTTCTCCTCGGAGTCCGTGACGGAGGGACACCCTGATAAGGTCGCCGACCAGATTTCCGACGGCGTTCTGGACGCGATCCTCAAGGACGACCCCAACGGCCGCGTGGCCTGCGAAACGCTCTGCACGACGGGGCTGGTGGTGGTCTCCGGGGAGATCACGACAAAGACTTATGTGGACATCCCCAAGCTGGCGCGGAGCATCGTTCAGGAGATCGGCTACACCCGTGCCAAGTATGGCTTTGACGGCGAGACCTGCGCCGTGCTCACGGCGATCGACGAGCAGTCCGGCGACATCGCCCAGGGCGTGGACAACGCCATCGAGGTGAGGGACAAGGAACTCTCCGAGGCGGACATCGCCAAGACCGGCGCCGGCGACCAGGGCATGATGTTTGGCTACGCATGCAACGAGACGGAGGAGTTCATGCCCATGCCCATCGCCCTGGCCCACAAGCTGGCCCGCCAGCTCACCAGGGTGCGCAAGGACGGCACGCTCTCCTATCTGCGTCCGGACGGCAAGAGCCAGGTCTCCCTCCGCTATGAGGGCCGGAAGGCCGTCCACGCGGATACCATCGTCATCTCCGCCCAGCATCACCCCGAGGCGAGCCTGAAGGAGATTCGGTCGGACATCATCGAGAACGTCATCAACCCCATCGTTCCCGCCCACCTCATCGACTCCTCTACGCGCATCTTCGTCAACCCGACGGGGCGCTTCGTGAAGGGCGGGCCCATGGCCGACACAGGCCTGACGGGGCGCAAGATCATCGTGGACACCTACGGCGGCTGGGTGCCGCACGGCGGCGGCGCCTTCTCCGGCAAGGACCCGACGAAGGTGGACCGCAGTGGCGCCTACATGACCCGCTATGCCGCGAAGAACATCGTGGCCGCGGGCATCGCGGACGAATGCCAGATCCAGGTGGCCTACGCCATCGGCGTGGCCGAGCCCGTCTCCCTGAACGTGAACACCTTCGGCACGGGCAAGCTCAGCGACGCGAAGATCGTGGAGCTCCTGCGCGAGCACTTTGACTTCCGCCCCGCCGCGATCATTCGCGACCTCGACCTTCGCAAGCCGCAGTATCGCGCTCTGGCCGCCTACGGCCACATGGGCCGCATCGACCTGCCCGTCCTTCCGGGCTGGGAGAAGACCGACCGGGCTGACGCCCTGCGCAAGGCCGCTGGACTGTAGTCCCATTGTTTTAACTTCATGCGCCGGGGGGCAATCCCCGGCTTTTTTTTCCTCTTCCCCTCCGTTCTGCATAAACGTCATCTGGCCTTC
>JAEEGY010000009.1 GCA_016280565.1 Fretibacterium sp. | reverse complement strand
TCCGGAATCTCTGGCTTCTGTTCCGGGGGCGGAGCCTCCTTGGGCTTCACCGGCCGCCACTGCACCGCGGCCGCGATGAGCGAGAGGTAGTTCAGGGGCTGCACCGCCGCGATGCGGGCAAAACTGGCGACGATCTGCCGCGCCAGGTCCGCGTACTTCTTTTCCTCCAGCGCAAGGCCCAGCGAACACAGGGCCATCGCCGCCAACGCGTTCGCGGAGGGCAGGTCCCCGTCCTCCGCCGCCTTGTGCCGCAAAAAAACGTTCGGATCGTCCTTTTGCGCTACTGTCAGGAAAAGCCCTCCGGACGTCTCGTCCCAGAAGTTCTCGATCAGGGCATCGGCCAATCCCTGGGCATACTTTAGCCAATCCTTGAGCTGCTTCTCTCCCGCCTCGGCCTTCTCCGCGGCGCGGTAGATCTCCATGATGCCCCACAGCAGCGCCGCGTAGTCGCCAGGCAGGGCGGGGATCCCGGCCTTGCCTTTCCGCCACCGGCGGCGCCACCCCTCCCTGGGGTCCTGCAGGGACTTCTGGAGGAACAATGCCGTCTTTTCCGCTACTCCGCGCCACTCCGGCCTCTCAAAGGCCGTGGACGCCCGCGCCAGCGCGCCGATCATCAGTCCGTTCCAGTCCATCAGGACCTTGTCGTCCCGGAGAGGAGGGATACGTTTCTTCCGGGCCTCCAGCAGGACGCGGCGGTCGTTCATCAGCCGCTGGGCCACGTCCGGTCCGCGCAGGCCATAACGCCGCGCCAGCTCCGTCACCGTGGAGGTCTCGTACAGGATGTTGTACCCTATCTGAGAACCGGCCAGCTCACTGCCGAAGTTTCCCCCCGGCATGACGGCGTAGGCTGCGCAGAACAGCCCCGCGTCTCCCTCCGGGAGCAGGCTGTGGATCTCCTCGTCCCGCCAGAGGTAGTAGCGGCCCTCCCCCTCGTCGTTGTCTGCAGCAAAAGCTGCGCAGAAACCCTGGGCAGCCCCGTCCGCACCGGCGTTGGCAAAATCCCGCTCGACGCAGCTCACGATGTCCTCCGCCATGAGGCGGTAGAAGGCGTCGGACTTGTGCTCCTGGGCCAGAGCAGCAACCAGGAGCAGCATCGCCTGGCCGGACAGCAGTTTTTCAAAATGCGGGACAAGCCAGCGCTCGTCCGTGGCGTAGCGCGCAAAGCCGCCGCCCAGGTGGTCGTGGATCCCTCCGCGCCACATGCGGCGCAGCGTCACATCCACCATCGTAAAGGCGTCCTGGCGCTCCTGATCGGAGTTCAGTGAGGAGCCCGCCTGCTGGAGGAGGAAGAGGAGCCTGGGTGCGTCGGGATACTTCGGGGCTTTGCCAAACCCGCCCCACAGGAGATCGAAGGAACCGCGCAGGGCCTCAAGGGCATCCTTTACGGCCATGACCCCCACCCGGCTGCCGGGTGTGAGGGAGGATCGCCGCTTCATCACGTCGGACAGGTCCCGCGCCGCCCGCATAACGTCCTCCCGCTGCATCAGCCACAGCCACTTGACGCGCGGCAGGATGTCCGTGAGCCCCGGCATCTCCCCCGACGTGCGCTTGGGCAGCCACGTCGTGGAGAAGAAGGGGCGCCCGTCCGGCGTCAAAAGGATGTTGAGCGGCCACCCGCCGCTGCCGTTCTGGACCATGCAGACTTCCATAAAGAGCCCGTCGAGGTCCGGCCGCTCCTCGCGGTCCACCTTGACGGGAATGCAGGCGTCGTTCATCAGCTCGCCGACCTCGGGGTCGTTGAAGCTCTCGCGCTCCATGAGGCGGCACCAATGGCAGGAGGAGAAACCGATGGAGAGGAAGATGGGCTTGTCCTCCTTCCTGGCCCGTTCAAAGGCCTCCGCCCCCCAGGGATACCATCGGATGGGGTTGTGGGCGTGTTGGAGCAGATAAGGGCTGAGCTCCTCCGCAAGGCGGTTGGGCCCCGCCGCCGCCGTCCCCGGCGCAGACGCACTGGGAGCCGCCGCCGGAGCGGGTTCCGGCTCCGTGTCCGTCAAGCCGTAGGCGTCGATGGGCAGCCAACCCTCGGGAAGACGACTCATGATGAAGGTTTCTCCTGCCTGTCGGCCTCGGCGATCCCCGGCAGCTCAGATAACTCATCAATGGCGCGCCATGCCCCCATGGCCAGGAACTCCGCCGCCGTGAAGTTGCCGCGCGTGATGCCGATGCCGCGCATCCCGGCCGCCCGCGCTGTCTCGATGTCGCTGTCCGCATCCCCCACATACACCGCCTGCTCCGCCGGAAGGTCGAAATGTTCCAGCAGGACGTTCAGCATGGCGGGGTCCGGTTTGTAGGGGAGGTGCGTCCTGTGGTCCAGCCCCCAGGCCCCGATCATCGCGTCAAAATAAGGAGCCACGCCCGATCTTTCCATCACAGGCTTCGGGTCCTCGCGGTTGGAGGCCACGGCGCAGATAATACCCATCTCGTGCAGGCGTTTCATCGTGGGGATCGTGTCGGGAAAGGGGTGGATCAGCTCATGCTCCCTCAGAGCGGCCTTCTCCTGGAACAAGTCGCCCCACTCGGGGCGATAGTCCCCAAAGAGCCCCTCGCAGAACTGCGGGAGGGGCAGGGCGATGCAGGCCATCACCCGGTCATGCGTCGTGCGGGGCAACCCCACGGCATCGGCCATTAGGTTGAAGCCCTCCATAAGGGCGTAGCTGGAGTCCACTATCGTCATGTCGTGGTCAAAGATCATCAGCTTTATCAAAGAGAACCGAGCCCCCCGCTCCTCTGTATTTGGATTATATTTTTACACTAACTCCGGCTTTTTACAAGAATGAGTCAGAATGTTTTTGTTGAAAAATTCAAAGCAAGGCAGTAAAATAATGAAGTCTATTATACAAATGTGGTTTGTCATACATTCAAGGAAGAGTGAGAACGATCATGAAGCGTGTGTGGATCCCTGTTATAGCAGGTACCCTGGCCTTAACGGCAGTGTTTACTTTTTTCATGCTGAGGGAGGAGGACCCCGGGGAGTTGATCGAGCCGGACAAAGTCCTGAAGATCGGGATAGAGTGCGACTTCGCGCCCTACAACTGGGAGGAGAAGCAGCCAAGCGCCACCAATCAGCCCCTTGTCAATAACAAGGGCTTTTACGCGGAAGGCTACGACGTTCAGATCGCCCTGATCGTTGCGAAGCGCATGAACGCGAAGGTGGAGTTTTTAAAGATCCCGTGGGGCGATATGCTGGTGGCCCTGAACGACGGGAGGATCGACATGGTGGTCTCCGGGATGGTGGACACGGAGGAGCGGAAGCAGTTGGCCGTCTTCTCCAATGTTTATACCCCCGCCCCCATCGAGTACACCCTCATGGTGAGGAGGGACAGCAAGTATGCGGAGGGCACCATGCTGGTGGATTTCTACAACGCTCGCCTGGTGGGCCAGAAGGATTCGATGATGGATACCCTGATCGACCAGGTGTATGGCGTCAAGCACCTTCCCCCTGTGGAGACCATCCCTGATATGTTCCGCGAAGTGGACAGGGGCAACGCGGACGCCCTCGTTATCAATACGGAGGGCATCGGGCCCTACATGAAGGAATACCCCAATCTGATACCGATCAAGTTTGCCCCAGGCCAGGGGTTCCGTTTAGGCTTCAATGGGATCTGCGCCGCCTTTCGCAAAGAAGACACAAAGCTGCTGAGAGCGTTCAACAAGGTCCTGTTCGGTCTGTCCACGGAGGAGCGGACAGCCGTTATGGAACAGATGACAGCCAGGACGGAAAAGTCGTCCTGACGCGTTTTTTTCATCCCCTTCGGGGGGTTGTGTGTCTCCGGTGGTGTAAAATATACGTAGAAGAATCCCCATCTCAAAAAGGTAGGGGTAACAATGGGAAGGAAGACGAAACGCACACTGTTTTTTATTTCCGCAGGCGTCCTGATTTTGGCCGCAGTGTCCGCTTTCTTCTTAATAGGAGGGAACGAAGACACCGCATCACTGATAGCGCCGGGGACCGTGCTGCGGGTAGGGATAGAGTGCGCCTTTGCGCCGTACAACTGGTTGGAGTCCAGGGCAAGCGACTCCAACGTCCCTATCAATAACGAGAAGGGGTTCTACGCGGATGGGTATGACGTGCAGATCATTAAGCTTGTTATGCAGAATCTGAGCGCGAACATGGAGATACACAAGATCGCGTGGGAAAACCTTCTGACGGACCTGAACGAGGGAAAGATCGACATGGTGATCTCCGGCATGGCGAACACCGAGGCGCGCAAGGAGCTTGTGGCTTTCTCGGACATCTATAACGCGCATCCCGCGCGGTACAGCATCATGACGCGGGAGGACAGCCGCTACGCGGAGGGCTCGACGCTGGCGGATTTCTACAACGCCCGCATGGTGGGCCAGAAGGATTCGGTCCTGGACTCGGTCATCGACCAGATATACGGTGTAAAACACCTTCCCGCCCTTGAGACAGTTCCCCAGATG
>JAEEGY010000073.1 GCA_016280565.1 Fretibacterium sp. | reverse complement strand
AGCCTCCAGGCCGTGCCCTCCTGCTCCACTGAACGTGTTGAGCCCGAGGCCCTGCTCCGCGCTTCGCTGGGCGCCCTTAAAGAAGAGCATGACGGGGACCCTCGCGAGCTCCTGTGGCGCGCCTGGGCCACGATAGCCTGCAAGGCCGCCGTGAAGCTGACGGGGACGCTCTCACGCGAGGAGGCGATGACCTTGTGGCGCAACTTACACCGCTGCGAACAGCCCTTCTTTTGCCCCCACGGCCGGCCGACGATGCTCAGAATGACGCCCCAGGACCTGGTGCGCCACTTTGGGCGGGGATAAATCCATGGGGGTTTCAGGGGGACGGAGCACCCCTCTGAGTATCAAATTGCAAGGAGCCTTATTATAATTGGACACCATTCGTATTTTAGGCGCGAGGGAGCACAACCTCAAGAACGTCAGTGTTGACATCCCGCGCGGCAAGTTTATCGTGATCACGGGGCCATCCGGCTCCGGTAAATCCTCCCTGGCTTTCGATACGCTCTATGCCGAGGGCCAGCGGCGTTACGTGGAATCCCTCTCCGCCTACGCGCGGCAGTTTCTGGGCGTGCAGAAGAAGCCGGATGTGGACGACATCTCCGGCCTCTCCCCCGCCATCTCCATCGAGCAGAAGGGCACGGGCCACAACCCCCGCTCCACCGTCGGCACGGTGACGGAGATCTACGACTACCTCCGCCTGCTCTACGGCCGCGTGGGGATCCCCTACTGCCCCAACTGCGGTAAGCCCGTGCAGCGCCATTCCATCGACGAGATCGTGGGCTACATCCTTCAGGAGAACGAGGGCCTGCGCATCGAGATACTGAGTCCCCTTGTCCGGGGGAAGAAGGGCGAGTTCCGAAACCTCCTGAGCCAAATGCGGGAGAAGGGCTACACCCGTGCACGCGTGGACGGCTCCGTCCTTTGGCTGGAGGAGGACATCGCGCTGGACAAGCGGAAGCGCCACAACATCGAGGTGGTCATCGACCGCCTGAAGGTAACGGCGGACCGCCGGAGCCGCATCGCGGAGTCCGTGGAGGCCGCCCTGCGCCTTGCGGAGGGTTTTGTCCTCATCGCGCCGGAAAACCGGGACGAGTTTATGATGACGGAGAAGTACGCCTGTGCGGACTGCGGCATCGGGATGCCGGACATCGAGCCGCGCCTGTTCTCCTTCAACAGCCCTTTTGGCGCCTGCCCCGACTGTGGGGGGCTGGGCAGCCACGAGCATTTCTCCGAGGAGCTGGTCATCGACCCCAACCGCTCCATCGCTGAGGGGGCCATCCTCCCATGGAAGACGAAACCCTACGCACTGACCAAGATCGCCCTCTTCGCGAAGAAGCACGGCTGGGACCTGACACCAAAGTATGGGGACCTGCCCAAAACGGTGCGCGATTTCATCTGGAACGGCAGCGGCGACGAGAAGGTCCCCATGGTGTTCGACGAGAAGGGCTATGCCCGTTCGTACATGGGACGCTACGAGGGGTTATCTCAGTGGCTGGAGACCCGCTGGCAGGACACGGAGAGCGAGGCCGTCCGCGAGGAGCTGGAGTCCTACCGCGAGGAGGACATCTGCAAGACCTGCGGCGGGCTGCGGCTCCGGCCGGAGGCGCTGAACGTGAAGGTCGCGGGCTATGGCATCGGGGACCTGCTGGTCATGCCCGTGGACCAGCTCGCCCAGGTGGTGAAGGGGCTGGACCTTGGGAAAACGGACGCCAGCATCGTTGAGCAGGTGATGATCGAGATCCGCAAGCGGCTGGACTTTCTGGTGGACGTGGGGGTGGGGTATCTGTCGCTGCTGCGGAGGGCGGACACCCTGCCCGGCGGGGAGAGCCAGAGGATACGCCTGGCCACGCAGATCGGCTCAAACCTCAGCGGCGTGCTCTACGTCCTGGACGAGCCCACCATTGGCCTGCACTCCCGGGACACGGAGCGGCTGGTCCACTCCCTCACCTCCATCCGTGACCTGGGCAACACCGTCGTCGTGGTGGAGCATGACCGGGAGACCATGAAGGCCGCGGACGCGCTCATCGAGATGGGCCCCGGCGCGGGCGAGCTGGGCGGCGAGATACTCCAGAACGGGAGCTACGACGAGGTGGCGGCGACGGACGGCCTCACGGGTCCCTACCTTCGGGGCGAGGCCACGGGGATCGTTAAACCCTCCAGTTTGTTGAAGGGCCGGCGCGAACCGTCGGACTGGCTGACCGTGAAGGGCGCGGCGCATCACAACCTCAAAAATATCGACGTGAACATCCCCTGCGGCGTGTTCACCTGCCTGACCGGCGTCTCCGGCTCCGGCAAGAGCAGCTTCCTCTACGATGTGCTGTATAAGGGGCTGAGGCGCAAGCTGGACCCGGATTTTCGCGAGCGGCCCGGCAAATTCAGGAGCATTGAAGGGGCAAAGGCCTTTGACAACGTGGTCCTGGTGGACCAGAGCCCCATCGGCCGCACGCCGCGATCAAACCCCGCCACCTACACCGGCGTGTTCTCCCTCATCCGGGAGTTCTACGCCGGGCTGCCCGAGGCGAAGATACGGGGCTACGGACCGGGACGCTTCAGCTTCAACGTCAAGGGCGGACGCTGCGAGGCCTGCGGCGGAGCGGGGTCCATGAAGATATCCATGCTCTTTCTGCCGGATGCCTACGTGGACTGCGAGATCTGCGGCGGCACGCGCTACAACCACGAGACGCTGGAGGTGAAGTTCAAGGGGAAGTCCATCGCGGACGTGCTGGCCATGACGGTGGACGAGGCCGTGGAGTTCTTCAAAGACATTCCGCGCATTGTGACGAAACTTCGCCTCATCCAGGACGCGGGGCTGGGCTACATTCGCCTGGGGCAGTCGGCCCTGACGCTCTCCGGCGGGGAGGCTCAGCGGGTGAAGCTCTCCAAGGAGCTGTCCAAGCGCTTCGGCGGCCGGACGCTCTACCTGCTGGACGAGCCCACCACGGGCCTGTTCTACACGGACGTGCGAAAGCTGCTGGAGATCGTTCACCGCATGGTGGACCACGGCAGCACGGTGGTGTTCATCGAGCACAATCTGGACGTGCTGCTCTCGGCGGACTACATCATCGACCTGGGGCCGGAGGGCGGGGAAGGAGGCGGCCGCCTCGTGGCCGAGGGCACGCCGGAGCAGATCATGAAGAAGGGCAAGGGCTACACTGCACAGTTCCTGAAGGAGTACGCGGAGGAGATCAAGGGCTAATTTTTTGCGCCGGAGCGACGTTTAACTGGTATAATGGAGAGTGGCTGATAAGGCCGCAGTTTTCATTCCAATTTAAGGCTCAGGGCTGGCCGCCCTGAAACCTGTAAGGAGGTCTTTGTTTTGAAGAGATTTGTTGTGTTTGGCCTGCTGTTCTGCGCCCTGTTCGCGGGAGCAGCGTGGGCGGATGAGGCGCCGTTCCACATCGGCATCATGACCGGGACCGTCTCCCAGAGCGAGGACGACCTGCGCGGCGCGGAGCTGATGATCCAGAAGTACGGCGACGCCAGTAAGGGCGGTATGATCACTCACGTCACCTATCCCGACAACTTCATGTCCGAGATGGAGACCACCATCACCCAGATCGCCGGTCTGGCCGACGACCCCAAGATGAAGGTCATCGTTGTGAACCAGGGCATCCCCGGCACCACCGAGGGCTTCCGCCGCGTGCGTGAGAAGCGGCCGGACATCCTGCTCTTCGCGGGTGAGGCTCATGAGGACCCCGGCGTCATCACGTCGGCTGCGGACATGGCCATCAACACGGACAACATCAGCCGCGGCTATACCATCCCGCTGGGCGCGAAGAAGATGGGCGCGGACACCTTCGTCCACATCTCCTTCCCCCGCCACATGAGCTATGAGACCCTGGGCCGCCGCCGCGCGATCATGGAAGAGGCCTGCAAGGACCTCGGCATCAAGTTCGTGTTCGAGACCGCTCCGGACCCCACCGGCGACGTGGGCGTGGCCGGCGCGCAGCAGTACATCCTTGAGCGTATGCCTGCCTGGATCGAGCAGTACGGCAAGAACGCGGCGTTCTTCTGCACGAACGACGCCCACACCGAGCCTCTGCTGAAGCGCATCGCGGAGCTGGGCGGCTACTTCGTCGAGGCCGACCTTCCCTCCCCGCTGATGGGCTATCCCGGCGCTCTGGGCATCGACCTGTCCCAGGAGAGCGGCAACTGGCCGGCCATCCTGAAGAAGGTTGAGCAGGCCGTCATCGACGCCGGCGGCAAGGATCGCATGGGCACCTGGGCTTTCTCCTATGGCTACACCAACAGTGCCGCTCTGGCGGAGTTCGGCAAGCGCATCGTTGAGGGCAAGGCCAAGATGGACAGCCTGAAGGACCTCATCGCCTGCTACAACGAGTACAGCCCCGGTTCCAAGTGGAGCGCCAGCTACTATGTTGACGCGGGCACCGGCGTCCGCAACAAGCGGTTCGTCCTGGTCCGTCAGGACACCTACGTGTTCGGCAAGGGCACCCTGGGCCTGACCGAGGTCGAGGTGCCGGAGAAGTACTTCAGCATCAGCAAGTAAAAGCCGCGGAACCTTAACCGGCTTTTTTGAGGGGAAGGCGCCATGCTTTCCCCTCTTTTCAGATTAGAGCTCAGGGGGAGTCCCCCTGAAACCCCCTATAGCGAGGTGATTTTTTTGTCCGAAGTACCCCTGTTGAAGTTGGAGAACATCGGGAAGGAATATTACGGCAACCGGGTGCTGTCGAACGTCAGCTTCTCCCTCATGCCCGGCGAGATTCTGGGCCTTGTTGGAGAGAACGGCGCGGGCAAGTCCACCCTCATGAACATTCTTTTCGGAATGCCTGTCATCGCCGCGACGGGCGGCTACGAGGGGAACGTCTTCTTTGATGGCAAACCCGTCCGCTTCACGTCCCCCACCCAGGCCCTGGCCGCCGGTATTGGCATGGTCCACCAGGAGTTCTCCCTCATTCCCGGCTTCACGGCCACGGAAAATATTCAGCTTAACCGTGAGGTCCTGAACCCCTCCCTATTGGAATATATCTTCAGTTACCGCATGTCCACCCTGGACCGCGGCGCCATGCGGGCCCGCGCGGACACAGCGATCAGGACGCTGGGCGTGGACATCAGCCCGGATATGGTCGTGGCGGAGATGCCCGTGGGCTACAAGCAGTTCATTGAGATCGCCCGGGAGATCGACCGCGACCAGACACGACTGCTGTTCCTGGACGAGCCCACCGCCGTGCTGACGGAGACTGAGGCAGAGATACTGCGCAAGGCGCTGAAGAAGCTGGCCGAGAGCGGCATCGCCATCGTGTTCATCTCTCACCGTCTGAACGAGGTCAAGGAGCTGTGCGACCGCATCGTCGTCCTGCGCGATGGCGAGGTCATCCAGGAGGCGGATGCCAAGACGGCCTCCGTCCGCGACATCGCGTCCTGGATGGTGGGCCGCGCCGTCAGCGAGACGCCCGGGAGCAGTTCCCGAAAGCCTCATGAAATACACAACGAGACGGCGCTGAAGGTGGAGCACCTTTGGGTCGACATGCCGGGCGAAACGGTGCGGGACGTTTCCTTCGAGGTGAAGAAGGGCGAGATCTTCGGCATCGGCGGGCTGGCGGGGCATGGCAAGCTGGGCATCCCCAACGGGATCATGGGACTGTACCCGGCGGGCGGGAGCGTCACACTCTTTGGAGAGCGCACTCCCCTGAATAAGCCCCGAAAAGCGCTGGACAGGAAGATGGCCTTCGTCTCGGAGGACCGGCGCGGCGTGGGGCTCCTTCTGGGCGAGCGTATCGACTGGAACATCACCTTCACGGCCATGCAGGTACAGGGCCGGTTCCTGAAGGGCATTCCCGGTCTGCTTCAGCTCCGGGACGACGCGGCCATGACGGAAGCCACGGAAAATCTGATCAAACTGTTGGATATCAAGTGCACAGGCCCTGGCCAACACGCGGGGGAGCTCT
>JAEEGY010000072.1 GCA_016280565.1 Fretibacterium sp. | reverse complement strand
CGATTTTCCGCTGATGGCCCTGCTGGACCGCATGAGCGCCGCCCCGCGCCGGGCGTTCCACCTGCCGCCGGTCAACCTCCGGCACGGCAGCGCAGCCGACCTGGTGCTCTTTGACCCCGACCGGGAGTGGGTCGTGGATGCCGCGAAATTCCAATCGAAGAGCCGCAACTGTCCCTTTGACGGCTGGCGCCTCAGGGGCGCCGTCCTGATGACGGTGCTGGGCGGCCGGGAGGTGTATTCTGCGTAAACGTAACTTGAAGCCTCCTGGAATTTGTGCCTCGGTGTGGAAAAAATGATCATGAAGTAGGAGTTGGAGCCAAAACCAATGACCGAGCAGGAGAAGAAACAGCGAATTGCCGAACTGCGGGCGGAACTGAAAGAGCTGGAAGCTGTGCCCCGAAGCGACTGGCACGCGGCGTTTGAGGCGCTGCTGCGGATAGAGACGCACAAGTATGGAAATCGGGTCCACATCAGCGTTGAAGAGGAAATAGGCGAGATTCCGCCACGAACGGACTTTGTGATTTTGGTGGAGGATGAGAAGGTGGAGCTTGAAAAAGCCATCTTCCGGATATTCAGAAGGATCAACATCCTGGAATATAAGAATCCTCACGATTCGCTGAACGAGAGGGTGCTGCGCAAGGTGTGCGGCTACGCCAACCTTTATATCGGCGTGGCGGAGCGTGAGGGCGAGAGGTCGGCGGATGAGGTGACGCTCTCCATCTTCCGGGCTGTGAAGAATCCGGAGTTGTTCAGCGAGCTGGCGCAAAGCGGAAATCTCTTCAGAGCTGCGCCGGGGATATACCACGTGAAGGGAATTACAGACCTGCCGTTCCAGATCATCATCACGGGCGAGCTGGAGGGTGAGGAATACGCCGCGTACCGCGCTCTGACAGACAGGGCGAACGCTGCGGACGTTGAGCGTATTGTCAGAGACGCTGAGACAGAAAGTAATGATATTGTTACGAATCATTACGGAGTCTTGTTAGACCTGGTTGTAAAAAAGAATCCTCAGTTCTTCAATATGGTGAAAGGAGAAATTGCCATGAAGGACGTTTTGATGGAAATGGTGAAGGACAGAGTGGATGAAATGCTGCAGGAATCAACAGCAAAGAACCTCAGAAGCCTGATGACTAACCTTAAATTCACTCAGGAACAGGCTATGGACGCTCTCAGCATTCCTCAGCTTCAGCGTCAGGCCTACGCTGACCTCGTGCAGAAAGCGATGTAAACTCTTGCGCCCCGCGCCGGGCGTTCCACCTGCCGCCGGTCAACCTCCGGCACGGCAGCGCAGCCGACCTGGTGCTTTTCGACCCTGAACGCAAATGGGTCGTGGATGCCGCGAAATTCCAATCGAAGAGCCGCAACTGCCCCTTTGACGGCTGGCGCCTCAGGGGCGCCGTCCTGATGACGGTGCTGGGCGGCCGGGAGGTGTATGAGCGTGATTCGTGATTATCAGGCGCCTTTGTTAGAAAAGGAAGAGGTGTCGCCGGGGATATGGCACCTCACCTTGAAGTGTCCTTCCATCGCAAAAGAGGCCCGACCGGGGAACTTCATCCTGCTGAAGGTCTCCGGTGGCAGCGCGCCGCTTCTGCGGCGTCCCCTGGGCGTGCTGGAGACCGACCCGGCACGCGGGACCTTCGGTGTGCTGTTCCGCGTGGTGGGGGCTGGGACGGAGCTCCTGTCTCAGATGGCACCGGGGCAGATGCTCTCGGTGCGCGGACCCGTGGGCGGGCAGTTTGGCCCCTTCCAGCATGAGAAGGTCTGGGCCGTGGCGGGGACGCTGGGAGTTGTGCCGCTGCTGTTCCTCCGGCAGTCCCGTGGGGCCTTCGACAAAATGTTCCTTGGCGTGGGCAATGCGGAGTGGCGGCCCTTCACGGAGTGGGTGGCATCCCATGCGCCGGAGATGGAGCTCTTCAGCGACGACGGCTCCCTCGGTAAAAAGGGCTTTGCCATCGACGGGCTGAAAGGACAGGCCATGGGGGACGTGTCCCTCGCCGTCTGCGGACCCAACCCCATGATGAAGGCGCTGTATAAACAGTACGGGACTCAGTGTGACGACATCCAGGTGAGCCTGGAGCGGCGCATGGGCTGCGGCATGGGCGGCTGCTTCGGCTGCGTGGTGGATACGGAGACGGGGCGGCGGCGTGTCTGTATCGACGGCCCCGTGTTCCAGGCCAGGGAGGTGAAATGGGATGAGCTCCATCTCTAATGTGGTGGGGGGCGTGGACCTGAAGGTCCCGGTGGTCATCGCGTCGGGCACATGGTCCTATGAAGAGGGCATGTGGCAGGAGGACCTGACCCGGAACGTGGGCGCGATCTGCTCCAAGGCCATCACGCGCCGGCCCTGGCCGGGCAACCCCGGCACCCGCGTGTGGGAGACGCCTTCGGGCATCCTGAACAGCATCGGCCTCCAGAACGAGGGCATCGACCGTTTCATGGACGTGCGGCTTGACCAGCTTAAAAAGCACGGCGTGCCCGTCATGCTAAACGTCAGCATGGAAAACGCGGAGGACCTGGACTATATGGTGGCACGCATCGCGGAGAGGGCCGGCGAGGTGGACGGCATCGAGCTCAACGTCTCCTGTCCCAACACGGACCGGGGCTGCATGAGCTGGGGCGTGGACCCGGAGCTGACCGCCCAGGCCACGGAACAGGTGCGCCGGAAATGGGAGGGTCCCCTGTGGGTCAAACTGACGCCCCAGGCCCCGGATATCCCCGCTGTGGCGAAGGCCGCGGAGGCCGCGGGGGCCTCGGCGGTGGTGGCCGCCAACACATGGCTGGGCATGGCCATCGACACGAAGCGCGGCGCGCCCGTCTTCAGCCGCCGGGTGGCGGGGTTGTCGGGCCCGGCGGTGTTCCCTCTGGCTCTGCGCGTCGTGTGGGACGTGGCGGGG
>JAEEGY010000008.1 GCA_016280565.1 Fretibacterium sp. | reverse complement strand
GAACATAATAAACCCTTTTGGCGTGAAAGCTCCGCCGCGACCGCTCGTAGTCCTCCCCATTGATGGTGATAAGAGTGTCCGTGATATGAGCCAGAGCCTTCTCAATGGGATAGAACGCCAGCCAGCTCCCCAGAGGGGCGCCTGTGTAGAAGTGAAAGCCGTGGGCTGTGTAGAGCGTCTTTATCCCTCCATGCCGCCAGGCCGTGAGCCGCCCGATGACCCCTCCGATGGGGCTGTGGCAGTGGACAAGGGCATAGCCCCCCCCGGGGTGATGCGTTTCCCTGAGCGGGGTTCTCTCCCCCCGCAGGACCGCATTCATCTGCCGGTAGGCCCTCACGTGGCCTATCAGGTCTGGGGTGTGCCGGTCAAAATCCACCTGATAGCAATTTACGCCCAGCTCGTCCAGCAACGTCAGGAGTTGACTCACCTTCTCCTGCGGGCAGGTGCTGCCATTCTCGAAATTGCAGGCCACACTCACCTCAAGCCCCATGTCCTGAAGCAAACGGATGTTGGGGAGGTTAAACTGGTCGATCATGGAGGCGACCGACGCAACAAACAGAGCTTTCCTTTTTTCAGACGTCATCCCGCCGGGCTCTCTATGGCCTGAATGGACTGCTCAAGGGAGACCTTCTGATAATCCAGCCCATCATAGCGGCTCATCTCCTGGTCGTAGGCCCTGTTTCCGAAGGCCTTGCGGGCAAGGCCGGAGATTTTTCCGGGAATGTGAAACGCCAGGGACACGGCCGGGTTGAGCAACCGGGACGTGAGCAGTTTGCGCCCCGACACCTGCGCGATCATCCGCACCATATCCGCCGTCCGGGTGTACTCCGCGTTCTGGGGAAAGAAGACGCCCCCCTCGCCCGTGAGCATCAGAAGGCAGAGGAACTCCGTGAGGTTATCGATGTAAAGCATGGAGCGCTCGTTGTCGAAATCCGGGAACACAGGCAGCCGCTTCGCCAGCCTGGTCAGCAACGGGAAGTTGCCCTTGCTGCCCCTGCCGTAAATCATTGGCGGCCTGAGCACCGCCACCCTGAAGCCTTCCGTCTGCAGGGCCCTGACGCCCTTGTCTGACTGCCACTTGCTGTTGCCGTAAAAGTTGGCGGGCCAGGGAAAGGTGTCCTTAGTTATCCGGCCTTCGCGGGCCGCTGAAGCGCCATAAACGATCATGGAGCTCATGAAGACGAACTGCCTCACGCCCTCACTCCGGGCCTTTTGGGCCGTCTCAATGGCAAGGTCCGTGTTCACGGCGTAATAGAGGGCCTTCGTCTCCTCCGAAACACGGGTGATGTCAGCATGCGCGATGCCCGCCACATGAAAGACCACGTCGTAGGGGCTGAAGTCCCGCTCCCGCCAGGCGTCTCCGTGCATATCGAGAGTGTCGATCTCGAAGTTATCCGCGTAATGTTCACGGGCCCAGGCCTCGAAGGCCGTCCCAATGTAGGAGTGCGCACCGGTGATGAGGACCTTTTTGCGGGCAGTCCTGTCCACGGTGAACGTCCTTTTGAAGCCGTAGTCCTCGAAGCCCGCCTCCCTGGCGCTGTCCATGCGGCCCTCCACCACGCTGCTGGCGCGGAACACCCTGAGGAACGTGCCGAAGAAGCAGCGAAGGTCCAGCAAAAGGGCGGAAAATGCCCCCTTCTTCATGGCCGCAACGTAATCGCCGTCTAACTTCGCCTTAGCGGGGATATCCAGCTTATCCCGACCGTTGATTTGCGCCCAGCCGGTCAGGCCGGGGATCACGTCGTTGGCGCCGTACTTGTCGCGTTCGGCAACGAGGTCCTCCTGGTTCCAGAGGGCGGGACGGGGCCCCACGACACTCATGTTGCCCACGAAGATGTCCCATACCTGCGGCAGCTCGTCCAGACTGTATTTTCTGAGCACACGCCCCACCCGCGTGATGTAGTGATCCGGGTTATCCAAAAGATGGGTTGGAACGTCGGAAGGAGTGAACTGCTTCATGGAGCGGAACTTGTGCAAATTGAAGAAAACCTTATTCCGCCCCACGCGCTTCTGAGTGAAGAAGACGGGCCCCGGGTCGTCAAGGACAATGGCCAGGGAGATGAGCAGGTAAAGGGGTGAAAGGACAATCAGCCCTGCAAGGGAGAGCAGGATATCCAGCCCTCTCTTGAGACAGGACACATAAACATTGGTCGGGACCACCGTACCAACGTCCCTGCCCTTGATGTTTTCCTCCATTCCCACCTATCCCCCACGGCACTAATCTTTCAAAGTAACCCCTTAAGCGCACCCTGTCCACACAGAACACTTTACAGCCCAAATATTTCATTACATATTATACATCATGTTTTGGGGCGGGGTGCAAAGAATAGAATGGTCACTTTCTTGTGCCCAACGACCTGACTCACCAGATCCACCTGATGAGAAGGGCTTCTGGGAGTTCTATGTGGAGCTGCTGTCCCCAAATGTGATGCGGAAATGGAACTGCAGTCGCATCCTCTTAAAGATACCCAACGGGGATCACGCGGTCGCTGCCCTTCAGCGTCGTCAGATTGTCGTACAGGCACACCACGCCGCCATCGCCCCTTTTGACACCGGACAGCCTGTCCAGCACGCTGAACGCAGCGGCGTCCTCAATTCTCGGGTCGGCGTGTTTTTTAATCTCGACGGGGAAGAGCGTGCCACCGTCCTCAATCAGCAGGTCGATCTCCCTCATGTCCCTGTCGCGGTAAAACCAAAGCGGAGGTTCCAGGACGCCGCTGTTGTAATAACCGGCAATAATCTCGGAAATAACCCAGGTCTCAAAGAACTCACCGGCCATCGCACCGTTTTTCAGGGCCTCTGGCGTGTTCCATCGGGTGAGATACGCCGCCAGCCCCGTGTCGAGGAAGTACAGCTTCGGCGCTTTAATCATCCTCTTCGCCATATTGCCGAAGTAGGGACGCAGCAGATAAACGATATTGGAGGAAATCAGGACGGACAGCCAGCGCTCTGCCGTCGGAGGGCTGACCCCCACGTCGCGGGCCATAGCAGACAGGTTAAGCAGGCTTCCCGTGCGGGCCGCGGCGCTGGTCATGAAACGGATGAATTTTTCCTCATCCCCAACCTGCGCCAGATCGCGAACATCCCGCTCAATGTAGGTCCGCACATAGGCGCTGTAGAAGAGCTGCCAGTCAAAACTGTCGTTGACAACGAGGTCCGGCATCCATCCCCTGTGGATCATGCTCCAAACCTTATCGTATGGAATATCCGCATGGGATTTTTTTCTCTCCTCCAGATACTCCGCATGGGGGATGAACGGGGCATGGAACGAAACCCTGCAGCGTTCGCGCAGGGAAATGCCCGGGAGCGTGAGCAGCCCCACCCTTCCGGCAAGAGATTCGCTGACGTTCTTCATCATCTGGAACTGTTGCGAGCCGGAGAGGTAAAACTGCCCCTTGCCTCCGTCCCTGTCCAACGCCATCTTGATATGCGGAAAAAGCTGCGGAGCGTATTGGATTTCGTCAAGAAACAGAGGCGTGGCGTGGTCCTTAAGGAATGTGGCGCTCTCCTCCTTCGCGGAGGTCAGCAAGATGGGGTCATCAAGGGACAGCCACTGGGCCGCCGGGACCGCGTGACGCAGCAGCGTGGTCTTCCCCACCTGCCTCGGCCCCGTGACCAGCACAGCCCCAAACATCCGTGATAATTTGTCGATGACCCTCTCCGCGTGGCGCTCGATATACATCCAACGTCCCCCACTCTTCGGCTAATTTAACGTCGCATATTATTATAGCCGATTCTCGTTAAAACCGGGGAGCTCGTCACTTCAAATCCTCTGTCTTGAAGCGGGAATATCCCTCGTAGTGATAGCTGCTGTCGATGCCCTTCATAAAGACTTCCCTGTCGTTGACCTTACCGGTCAGAGCTTTCCTCAAAAGGTTTTTGATTTCAATATCCCGCACCGGGCTGCGTTCCATGGCCAGCAGATAATCTTCCTTATCCACCTGGCTCCAGTCAACAACCTTTCCCAATGCCTTTTTAAGGATGAGGTCAAGCCATAGCCTGGTGCTGCGGCCGTTGCCCTCTCTGAAGGGGTGGGCGATGTTCATCTCCACGTATTTTTCGACGATCTCATCAAAGGTATCCTGCGGCAT
>JAEEGY010000071.1 GCA_016280565.1 Fretibacterium sp. | reverse complement strand
TCCACGGATGAAACGAGTCTCTGCGTCGACCGGGAGGACGCGGAGGCGAAGATGGCGGAGAACAACCGGCGGATCGACGAGCTGCAGGCAAAGCTGTATGCCGAAAAGAAGGAGGGCGTCATCTTCCTGTTCCAGGCCATGGACGCCGCCGGCAAGGACGGCACGATCCGGGCGGTGCTGACCTGCCTTTCTCCCCACGGCGTGCATGAAGCCGCCTTCAAGGCCCCCAGCTCCGACGAGCTGGCCCATGACTATCTGTGGCGCGTGGCGGCGCAGGTGCCCGCCAAGGGAGAGATCGCCATCTTCAACCGTTCCCACTATGAAGACGTCCTCATCGGCAAGGTCAAGGAGCTGTACCGTTCCCAGGCCAACGCCCGCCGCATCGACCTCGACAAGGTCATCAAGCACCGGTATGAGGATATCCGCAACTTCGAGGAGTATCTTTACAGGAACAATGTGCGCACCGTGAAGATCTTCCTGAATGTGTCCAAGGAGGAACAGGCCAAGCGCTTCCTGTCCCGCATCGAAGAGCCGGAGAAGAACTGGAAATTCAGCGGCAGCGACTATGAGGAGCGCGAATATTGGGACGCCTATCAGGAGGCCTTTGAAAGCGCCATCAACGCCACCTCCACGGAGCACTGCCCCTGGTATATCGTTCCGGCCGACCACAAGTGGTATATGCGCTATGTCGTTTCCGAGATCATCCTGGCCACGCTGAAGGATATGGACCCCCGCTATCCGGAAGTCACGGAGGAGCGGCTGGCCGCCTTTGCGAAGTACCGGGAAGAGCTGCTGAAGGAGCTTCCGGAGGACTATGTTCCGAAGGCGCCCAAGGACAAGAAAAAGAAGGACAAGAAAAAGAAAAAGTCCTCCAAATAAGGCGGATAAAGGGCGCATTGCAAAAGCAACGCGCCCTTTTCTCATACTCGCTTCGCGATTTTACAGGTTGTTCTCCGTCCGGGAGATCAGGTCGTTCTGGCAGTCCGTACTCAGCTCCACAAAGTAGGCGCTGTAGCCCGCGATCCGCACGATCAGATCCTTGTATTCCTTCGGCGCCTTCTGGGCCGCGCGCAGCACGTCCGCAGAGACCACGTTGTACTGCACCTCCATGCCGCCATTGGCGAAATAGGCGCAGGTCATGTCCCGCAGCTTGTCGACGCCGTCCGCGCCGTTGAGGGCCGAGGGATGGATCTTCAGATTCACCGCCAGCCCGTCCATATACTTGCTGTGGTCGTAGCAAACGGAGGACTCGAAAACCGCCGTGGGACCGTTCCGGTCGCGCCCCTGCACCGGGGAAGCCGCATCGGCGATGGGCTGGCCCGTCTTCCGCCCGTCGGGCGTGGCCCAGGTGGAATAGCCCTGGGTGACGTGGTCGGAAGCGCCGTACATGCCCGCCTTGTAGTTGTCGGTGCGGGTGCAGTAGCATTTCTTGCAGGCGTTGTAGTAGGTGTCGGCGATCCACTTCATTTCCATGTCCGCGTAGGGGTCGCCGTTGCCGTAGTGGGGGACCTCCCGGATGATCCGCTGGCGCAGCACCTCGTAGCCCTCCCAGTTGGCCATCACCGCGTCGTAAAGCTCCCGGGTGGTACACAGCTTTTTGTCGAAGCACATGTACTTGATGGCGGTCAGACTGTCGGCGATGGTGGCCAGGCCCGTGGCCGTGCCGCCGTAGGAATTGTATTTGCAGCCGCCCCAGGTGCAGTCCTTGCCGGATTCCATGCAGCCCTCCATGCTGATGGAGATCAGGACCTCCGTGCCGTGGTACTGCTGCAGAAGGTCCGTATAGTTGTCGATGGAGACCTGCAGCGTCATGAGATAGTCCACCATCTTCCGCGTGGCCTCCCGCACCTCCTCGATGGAGTTCATCTCATAGAGGAAGCCGGTGTGCAGGCGGCTCTGGGCGCCGTTGAAGGGGTTGCGGCCGTCGTTGATGGCCATGTCGAAGACGACGCCGTAGTTGAGGCTGGAATAGGGGGCCGTGTTGCCGTTGGAGCAGGGGTATTCCATGCCGGGTCCCACGATCTCCTGACAGCCCAGGATGGCGTACTGTCTGGCGTCCTCCAGAGTATAGCCGTTCTCCTTCATCAGGCCGGGGATGATCACGTCGTCGTTCTGGAACAGGGGAAGCCCGCCCACCAGCTTCGTGGTCTCGATGGCCAGCTCCCACAGCTCCCTGGGCGTGGTCTTGCACACCCGCATGGAGATGGTGGGGTCGTGGAGCTTCAGGCGGGCGATGGATTCCAGCACCATGTAGCTGACGGGATTGGTGGCGTCGCTCCCGTCGCTATTCTGCCCGCCGATGGTGGTGTGCTGATAGCTGTTGGCCCCGATCATGTGGACCAGGAGCTGGGGGCCGCCCGCATAGAGATTGTTGACCTTCAGGAAATAGGCGTCCACGATCTCCTGGGCCTGATCCTCGGTGAGAAGGCCGTTTTCAATGTCGTGCTTGTACTGGGCATAGGTGAACTGGTCGAACCGCCCGATGGAAAAGGCCACACAGTTGTTGGCGTACATCAGCAGCGTATACATGAGGGATGCCTGGCAGGCTTCCCAGAAGGTGCGGGCCGGATTTACGGAGATCCAGTTCAGACCGTCGGCCATCTTCTCCAGCTCCGCTTTGCGGGCGGGGTCGGCGCATGTCTTGGCCTTTTCCAGCACCGCGTCGCCGTAGCGGCGGATGTAGGTGGTGCAGGCGTCGCAGTTCATGACCACGGCGGAGTAGAACAGATACTTCCGGGAGTCGTCCCCCATGATGTTGCCGTAATGGGCGTCCAGCCAGTCCTGCGCCTGCTTCCGGATGGCGCCGTAGCCCACGTTGATGATCTTGTGGTGTCCGGCGATCAGGTGCCCGGGGCGGCAGCCGATCAGGTGCTTCATGAAGATGCTGTGCTTGGTACCGCACAGTTGCTTGCGCTCTT
>JAEEGY010000070.1 GCA_016280565.1 Fretibacterium sp. | reverse complement strand
AGGTGAATGGAGAGCCTGAGAGAGATATGTCGAAGGATGCCCAGCTTCAGCGGGCCATTGCGGAGGTCAAAAAGGCGCTTCGGTCCTCTCGAAAGAAATAGAAACTGAACGGATTTATAGCGAGGAGGCAGTATCTTGAAGAACAAGAACGTGGATTTGCTCGTTGGCGCCCAGTGGGGAGACGAGGGGAAAGGGAAGGTTGTCGACCTTCTGGGAGCGGATGTGGACGTGTTTGTTCGCAGCCAGGGAGGAGCCAACGCGGGGCACACGGTCATCGTGGACGGCCAGAAGGTCGTTTTTCACCTGCTCCCCTCCGGAATGCTCTACCCGGGGAAGCTCTGCGTGCTGGGTAACGGCCTGGTTATTGACCCAGAGCAGTTCTTAAAGGAGACGGCGGAGCTTGAGTCAAGGGGCCAGGCCTGCGCACGCCTGGCTGTCAGTCCTCACGCCCACGTCGTGATGCCCTACCATAAGCTCCTGGACCGTCTTCAGGAGCAGGCACGGAGCAAGAGCCGCAAGATCGGTACGACGGGGCGCGGCATCGGCCCCTGTTATGTGGACAAGTACACCCGTTGCGGACTGCGGATCGAGGACCTCCTTGATGCGGATGTCTTGCGTGAGCGTCTGGTCCCCCTGTTGGAGGAGAAGAACCAGATACTGACACATCTGTATAACGAAAAACCTCTGCCCTTTGACGAAATTTATGAGCCGGCCCGCGAGTGGGGCAAGGCCCTCGCTCCCTACGTCGATGACACGATGACGCTCCTTCGCAAGGCCGTCGACGGCGGACAGCATATCCTCCTGGAGGGAGCTCAGGCCGCACTGCTGGACATCGACCACGGCACCTATCCCTATGTCACCAGCTCCTCCACATGCGCGGCGGGGGCTTTCACAGGGACGGGGCTAGCTCCGAACGACCTGAAGCGGATAATCTCCGTGGTCAAGGCCTACACCACCCGCGTCGGTGAAGGCCCCATGCCCACCGAGGACTTGGGGGATGACGGGGAGAAACTGCGCCAGCAGGGCGGCGAGTTTGGAGCCACGACGGGCCGCCCGCGCCGCTGCGGCTGGCTGGATATGGTGGGGCTGAAGTACGCGACGGCCCTGAACGGGGCGGACACCATTGCACTGACGAAGCTGGATGTTCTGACGGGCATGGGCCCCATCAAGGTCTGTGTGGCTTACGATCACAACGGTACCCGCCTGGACCGCTATCCCACGGACACTCGTGTCCTGGAGGAAGTCAAGCCTATCTATGAGACCCTGCCCGGCTGGACGGAGGACATCTCTGGCTGTCGGAAGTTTGAGGAACTGCCCGCGGCGGCCCAGGACTACGTGCGTTACATCGAGCGGGAGCTGAACGCGCCGGTGAAATTAGTCGCTGTTGGGCCCGACCGTGCCCAGACCATTGACCGAGGCATGAGGGACTGAGCCCCCTGTACATCCCGGAAATACGTTTTTGTGGCGCGGATGACCTTCCCGCCCTCATGGAGTTGAATGGACTGTCCCCCTGTCCGTGGCCGGAATCGGTCATGGCGGGGGATTTTGACGAGAATTCCAGTGCGGGCATCACCTACCTCGGGGCGTTTGCCACAGGACCGTCTCAGGCTCTTTTGGGTTATGCTGTCCTGGGGCGTGAAAAGGGTGACGGGCTCCTTATGGCGCTTATTGTGCGGCCGGAGCTCCGTCGCCGGGGAATCGGTTCTCAGCTTTTGGCCGCAGTGGGGGATTGCGCGTCCTACCTTGGCTTTGACCGCCTGCGTCTTCGCGTTCGAAGGTCAAATGCTCCGGCCCTTGCACTCTACAAGGGAATGTCCTTTGCTCAACGGTCGGTCTCCCGGAAGTATTACGCCAACGGGGAGGACGCGATCGTGATGAGCGCGCGGCTGCCGTTGAAGGCCACATTATGAGGGTATATATCCCCTTTGACGACGGTTCGTCCGTATCCTTTGATGGTGAGAATTTCACTGTGCACGGGCGCCCGCTGGATATCAACGCGGACCTGAACGAACCGTCTCCTTGCAAGGCTGAGAAGGCGTGGAGACATGATTGGGAGGCGCTTGTGCGAGCCCTGGAGTCCGCCTGGCGCCGTCAGCGCGAAAAGGAAAGACAGGCGGAACGAAAACAGGTTTATAACAACCGTCCTCCCCACGAGGACGGGGAGACAGTTCAATAGGAAAGAAGAAGGCCCCTCCGTGCGGAGGGGCTTTTGTTTTGCGGAAAAGCGAAAAAAACTCAGAATCGCTTGAACTCGTAGGCCGCGAACTGGGCGATGAGATGGAGAGAGGCCAGCTGCGATTTGTCCAGCGTGATGTGCTGCTCTGCTTCCGAGCCCAGGATGAGCATTCCCTCCAGGGCCGTCTCGTCGCAGATGGGGAACAGGTAGCGCATGGAGGCGACATCCGGCCACGGACAGCCTGCGAGCCCCAGACTCTTGAAAATCAGGTCTGGATTGGCCTCCTCCAGGTTGTAGGATATCTCCGTAACCTGCTCTGCCGGGACTGGAGCCGGGGCGGGCAGGAGCGCCGGGTTTGCATCTACCTTGATGCGTCCGGAACGCTTCTCCACCATAATGTACCCCTGGCGGGTCCTGTCCCACACGGCCAGGATGCATTCCTGCAGACGGCACTGCTCCACAAAGAAATCCACCAACAGGGAGAGGAAACGCTCCTTTGTCCCCGCGCCCTTGAGGATCTTCAGAACGTTGGAGAGGGAGAGGACGGTGAACTCTCCCCGGGAGATATACGAGGCGGCCTGCTGATTTTGCAGCCGCAGGTTGTTGATGACGATGGCGCGGACGGCGAGGTTCCCCAACAGCTCCATGAAGTTGATCATCTGAGCGTCGGGCAGGGCATCCCACGTCATGCGGCAGAAGAGGCGGGTCTCCCCCTCTGTGACGGGCAGGACGATCTCATAGGGAGCCTCGTTGCGTGTAATCACCGGGGTCGGCGGAAGAATAGGCTCCGCGTAGACCCCTTTGCGCTCCGGGATGTCCTCGGCCTTGCCGTTGAACACGGTGAGGTAGCTTCCTTGGTCCTTGAACACGACGACAGTCTTTGGGAACAGGCTCTCGTGCAGAACATCCGTGAGGAACGCGGCAAAGTACTGAAGAGGCATCGGCTCAAAAATGGAGGCCAGGGTACTCTTCGTCGCCAAGATCATATAGGAAAGGCGGGAGAGCTGTTTTTCCGTCTCGTCGATCCTCTGAACGGTACGCCAGATCCGCACTAGCCCTGCGTAGGAGTGCAGCTCTTCCACAAGCGAGCTCTCCGGCTCCTTTTTCAGGAGCAGATACAGCTCCCAGTGTGCCCCCCGCATACGAATGACGCAGGGCCACATCTCATTGCCCTTCGCCTGCTCAACCTCAAACGCAGCGAGGGGAGGGGTCGTGGAGAAAAGGGAGTGAATATGAAGGTCCTTGTCCTTAATCATCAGAGAATCAGGCACAAGGCCCACGGCGTCCAGGACCTGGAAATCCTCACCACTGGGTTCGACCACCAGGGTAGGCAGGTCCTTTGAGCCGAGGAAATCCGTCAGAAGCTTCAATGCACCTCCCGAAACGATAAAGTCTATTTGACTGTAAAGATCTTCCATGGGCAGCTCACCTCCAGCCAGAATAACAACCGCTCTCTGCGCGGGGACGTTGCCCTTCCCAGAAAGCACAGCTCTTATATTTTATCTCTTTTTGCCCATAAAAGCGACAGTGCAAAACAAATTTCTTTAACTTCGTATGCAGCCTCCATTCCATCCGTCTTCTGCTGCCTTTATAAGGTGCCCCCCTTATCGT